>JAUNMG010000022.1 GCA_030531905.1 bacterium
GAACTTATCACAAGTAAAAATATTTAGCAAACGACCATTTTTACAAATTAAAAAGGGAAAAACTAACCAATTTTAATTTTTCCCTTTAGTAATTTTTATAATTGATACTTATAATTTCATGAAATAAGTAAATTTCATATAAATTTAACTTTTTTATATTAGCAATCTATACCTATTGGAAGATTTCCAGCATCTGTTGTTGTTTCTTCACTTTCATTTATTTTTCTTCTTGTTGTATTTGTTAAACGTATATTTTTCCGTTGACTTATAGATTGAATATTTTTTAGCAAAATCTCCACCATTTGAACCATCATTTCCCCAAGAATCTTTTTTTATACGTAAGAAATTAGCATTATCATCATTATTAATAAAAGTATTGTTTGATAACTCTATTTTAGAAATTGCATTTGTAACATAAAAAGTATCACCTTCTTTATATTTAGTATAATTTTTTTATGTAAAATTTATTAATTTATTTTGAAAAAAACACCTGATATTATCAAGTGTTTCTTTATTTATCTTATCTTAATATGAGCTTCACGTAATTGTAGTTCACTAACTTCACCAGGAGCTTGCATTAACTGATCTGCCCCACTAGCATTTAATGGGAACGCTACTGTTTCACGAATATTATCTTCGTCTAAAAGTAACATTAACATTCTATCAATTCCAGGTGCCATACCTGCATGAGGTGGAGCACCATACTTGAATGCTTCATATAAAGCTTTGAATCTTTTTTCAATTTCACTTTCTTCATATCCAGCAATAGAAAAAGCTTTTTTCATAATTTCTGTATCATGGTTTCTTACTGCTCCACTAGACATTTCAATACCATTACATACAAAATCGAATTGGTAAGCTAAAATATCTTCTGGATTTTTAGTAGTTAAATCTTTCATACCACCTTGAGGCATACTAAATGGATTGTGTGTAAAGATATATTTATCTTCTTCTTCACTCCATTCATACATTGGGAAATCTTTTACAATACAGAATTTATATTCATCTTTATTAATTAAATCTAGTTTTCTTCCTAATTCATCACGGATTTGACCTGCAAATTTATAAGCATTTTTACGATCTGCGATAAAGAAGATAACACTTTGTGGTTTTAAATTACCAACTTTAATTAAATCTTCTCTCTCATCATCAGTTAAGAATTTATCAATAGGTCCAACAAAAGACATATCATCATTAACTTTGAAATATCCAACACCAGCACTCATTCCAATGCTTTTTGCGAAATCACCTAATTCATTAAACCAAGAATTTGATTTTGAAGCAATATCTTCAACAACAATACCTTTTACTGGCACTCCTCTAAATGGACGGAATGTTGTTTCTTCGAATACATCTGTTAAATCTATAATTTCAAGTGGATTTCTTAAGTCTGGTTTATCAGTACCAAAACGTTCCATAGATTCTTTATAAGACAAGCGAACAAATGGAGCTTCATCTAATTTAGTTTTTCCAAATTCGTTGAATACACTTCTGAATACATATTCTCCTAATTTTAAAACATCTTCTTCTTCAGCAAAAGCCATTTCAAAATCTAATTGATAGAATTCTCCATAAAGTCTATCACTTCTAGCATCTTCATCTCTGAAACATGGTGCGATTTGGAAATATTTATCAAAACCACCACACATTAATAATTGTTTAAATTGTTGTGGAGCTTGAGGTAGAGCATAAAACTTACCATGATATTTACGAGATGGAACAATAAAATCTCTTGCTCCTTCTGGTGATGATGCAGTTATAATTGGAGTTTGTAATTCTAAGAAACCTTCTTCTTTCATTATCTTTCTTAAGAAGTCAAATACTCTACTCCTAAAGATAATATTATTCTTAACTTTTGGATTTCTTAAATCTAGATAACGATATTTTAATCTAACATCTTCTGATACATCCATAGAAGTCATAACTTCAAATGGTAAAACATTTTTACTTTTACCTAAGACTTCTAAGCTGTCTACTAAAAGTTCAATAGTTCCTGTTTCAATATGATCATTGTAATCATCTTCATCACGCTTTCTAATAGTACCACTTAAAGTAATACTAGATTCACGTGTAATACCATCAAAGATAGAATCATCATTACTAACTGTTTGGATAACTCCAGTCATATCTCTAATATCAACAAAGATTACTCCACCATGGTCTCTAATATTCTCAACCCATCCAGCTATTTTTACACTTTGTCCTACTTCTTTTTCTCCGATTGTTCCACACATATGTGTTCTGTACTTATTATTAAGCATTATTTTTCCTCTTTTCTAATTCTTGTTTAATTATTTCTAACGATTTGTTTGGATTAGCTTGACGATTAGATTTTTTCATAGTTTGACCTATAAAGAAATTAATTATCGCCTTATTATCATCTTCGACATATTGTCTTACTTGTTCAGGATTTTCATCCATCAATCCACTAATTAATGTTAAAAGTTCACCTTCATCATTTATTTGATGTAAGTTTTCACGTTTTACGATTTCTACTGGATCTGTTTCTTCTTCAATTGCTTTATATAAAAGTTTTTTACCATGATCCAAGCTCATATCACCTTTATGAACTAAATCAATTACACCACTTAACATTTTAGGTGTTATAAATAAATCTTTAATATCTACTTCTAACTTTTTAACAGTTGATAGAATTGAAGTTGTTACAAAGTTAACACTTAATTCTACATCAGAACCATATGATAATACTTCTTCAAAATAATCAGATGTTTCTTTATTAGCAGATAAGACAGAAGCATCATATTCTGATAATCCATATTTTTCAATATATTTATTATATCTTTCTAATTTTAATTCTGGAAGACTATCCTTCAAAGATTTCAAATACTCATCACTAAGTGGTACTGGTGGAATATTTGGTTCAACGAAATATTTATAATCAACAGCATCAACTTTTTCTCTCATTGCGTAAGTTTTACCATCTTCAGCAATACGACGAGTTTCTTGAACAATTTTTTCACCTTTATCTAAAAGTTCAGATTGTCTTTTAATTTCATATTCGATTGCTTCCCTAACACTATTGAAAGCATTAATATTTTTCATTTCAACTTTTGTACCAAGTTTATCTGAACCTTCTTCCATTAAGGAAATGTTAACGTCACATCTCATTTGACCTTTGTTACTACGAGCTTCACTTACTCCTAAAAAGATAAATACATCTCTTAATTCTTCTAGGAATCTAACTGCTTCATCTGCACTTTCCATACAAGGTTCTGTAACTATTTCCATTAGAGGAATACCACTTCTATTATAGTCTATTAAAGAATAGGTATTTCTATGTTCTAGAGATGCTGTATCTTCTTCTAGATGTAATTGATGGATATAAACTCTTTTTAATTTTCCATTTACTAAAACATCTAAATAACCATTTCTTCCCATTGGTTTAGTAACTTGAGTAATTTGATAACCTTTAGGTAGATCTGGATAAAAATAGTTTTTACGATCAAACATAACTTCATCTGGATTAGTACAATTAAGTGCCATTGCAGTAAGTAAGGCACGTCTTACAGCTTCTTCATTAACAACAGGTAAAATTCCAGGTAATCCTAAATCAACTGTTGCGACATTTTCATTTGGAATATTTGAAAATGTATTTAGTGCTGGTGAAAAGTTTTTTGATTTTGTTTCAAGTTCACAGTGAACTTCTAGTCCAATAACAACTTTGTATTTCATTACTCTTCACCTACCTTACTATATATATCTTTTAGTCCTGTTACTTTTTCAATGTAATTAGCCATATTTAGAACTACATCATCTTCACATACTCTACCAGTTAAATTAATTCCAACAGGCATATCGTTAACCATTGTAAATGGTAATGTTATTGAAGGAAATCCTCCAAAGTTACCTATTGCTAGATGGTTTTCTAAAATTAAATATCTATCTGATAGTTTTTCTGAATCATCTGAAAATTTAGGAGCAATACCACCACTTGCAGGTAAAATCATTCCATCATAAGTTTTAAATAAATCATTGATTTTATCTACAATTAATCTTCTAACACGACAAGCATTTAAGAATAATTTTTCTTGGTTTTCTTTTTGAAGAATGAAGCTTCCTAAAATGAAACGTCTTTTAATTAATTCTGAAAATCCTTCAGTTCTTGCTTTCATCATTAACTCTTGATAAGAATCTACTCCCTCAGGTCTAGGTCCAAATTGAATTCCTGTTAAGTTAGCATTATTACTTGTAGCTTCAGCACAACTAATGCTCATGTATGATGGATATATTGCTTCAAGTAAGTTTTTATCAATTGAGACTTCTTCAATAATAAATCCTTCTTCTCTTAATTTATCTAAAGTTTTATAAAAGTCATCTAATACTTTCATTAATACTTCATCATTACTATCCTTATATAGTTCTTTATCACATACTTCTTTGATATAGAATAATTTTCTTCCCTTTATATCATTTTCTAAAGTATCAACATAGTTTTTTAAATCATCTTTTAAGCTAGTCATATCAGCTTCATCTTGACCTTTAATAATATCTGTTACGATTGCAGCATCTTTAACGTTTCTTGTTAGACAGCCAACGTGATCAAGACTAGATGCAAAAGCGAATAATCCATATCTAGAAATTCTTCCGTATGTTGGTTTAAATCCAACTACACCACCTAAAGATGCAGGTTTACGAATAGAGTCTCCTGTATCTGAACCAATTGCAAAAGGAACAAGTCCTAAAGCAACGCTTGAAGCTGATCCTGCACTAGAACCACCTATCATTCTTGTTTTATCCCAAGGATTTTTAACTACACCAGTATGACCTGTTGTACCAGTTCCACCCATAGCAAGTTCATCTAAAACTGTTTTTCCAACTAATACTCCACCAGCATTTTTTAACTTTTTATAAACAGTCGCATCATATACAGGAATATAATCTTTTAAAATATTAGATGATGATGTTGTTAAAATATTAGCTGTTGAAAAATTATCTTTTAAAGCATATGGAATACCAGTAATTAAAGTATCTTTTCTTGCTTTCATTTTGAATTTATCTATAATTGTAACAAAAGAATTATATTCATCTTGATACTTGTTGCAATCTTCTACTACGCTTTTAAATATCTCTTCTGGACTAACACCTTGATTATCAATTAAATCTCTTAATTCAGTAATATTTTTTCCTCTATACATCTTATTCCACCACCTTAGGTATTTTTACTTGATCATCTACTTGATGTTTAGTATTTGCTAAAACCTCACCTGTTGTTAAATAGTCTTTTACAACATCTTCTCTTAATTTGGCATCCTTATTTATAAATGGAAATGTCATAGGTTTAACATTTTCTATATCAGGAATATTAGCTATTAAGTCCATTTGTTTCAAAATAATATCAAATTCTTCTTGAAGTGTTGAATATTCTTCTTCATCCATATCAAACATTAATAATTTGGCATACTTCTTTAACTTTTCTTTTTCTATCATCGTTAAATCCTCCTATCAAACAAAAAACACTAGTTCATCCACAAAGGGACGAAAACTAGTGTTTCCGCGGTACCACCCAATTTATTATCAAGGTAAACCTTTAATAATCACTTTAAGTACGTATTAATAACGGTAATACTTCCGGTTTAGCCTACTTGTTAAAATACTTTTGGTAAACAACTCCAGAGTGTTCTTTCAAATAAATCCATTACCAGGCTCACACCAAATCCTAGCTCGCTAAAATTTCAAATATTTTACTTTTCTCTTTCTCAGTCAATATCTAAATTATAAATATATTATGTTAATTTGTCAATTATTTTATACCATTTTCGTCTTTATTATTCGCGTAAATTGGCTCTCTAGTAAAAAATACTATTTAAATTTAGTTTATTTTATTTCCACAATTAGAGCAGAATGCTCCAGATACTGGACTACCACAATTTGAACAGAATTTAGCCCCTGCTTGTGGTTGAGCAGTTTGTTGTGTTGGTTGAGCATTAGTTGCTACTCCACCCATAACTCCACCTGAAGCCATATTCATCATTCCAACACCCATGAAACCATTTGCAGCACCATTTGCATTGTTTGCTGCATCAACAACTGCATTTGCATAAGCTCCAGTAAGTGTACCTTGTTGCATTGCTGTATTAGCAGATAATTCGTAATTATTGATTTTTTTCTCAGAATCTTCATCTAAAGTTACAGATTCAACTATAAATCCAACAATGTTAATTCCTCTTCTTCTAATTGGTTCATCAAATACTTTTTCATCCATCAATTTTTTGATTTCATCCGTATTACTTGGTAATTCTAATACTGGTACTTTATGAACTGAATTACCTAATTCATTTAATACATTTTGGAATGTTCCAATTACTTCTGATCTCATTTGTTCACAAATTTGATCTTTTCTATATTCCTCAGCTGTACCTGCAACTTGTTGCATAAATGTAGCAGGATCAGCTATTTTAAATGTATATTTACCAAAGCATTTAACCTTTACACCCATAGGAGTTTCTTTTCCTGTCATTTGATTTGGTATTGCATGTGACCAATCTTGAAATGGAATTGGTGCTGGTGTACCAAATTTATTATCCATAATTTCTTTTGCATTTATATAAAATACTGCTTGTTCTTTACTAAGAGCACCATTATAAACAAAACGATTCCACATTTCTTTAAATACTGCTCCAAATTGTCCTGCAAAGAATGAAGGAGATGTTGAACTATCAAATGTATAAATTCCCTCTTCTGCTGTTGCATCTAAAATTTTTCCACTTTCAAATATTACTGCTATTTGTCCTGGAGAAACTTGAATAGCACTATCTTTTGAAATAACACCATTAGGAGTTGATACTCTTTTCATTAAAATATCCTGTCCTAAATCCTCACATCTTATATAATCTTTCCATTGATCGTGTAGAGTGCTTCCTACTGCCCCTACTGCTGCTTTAATTAATCCCATATTTTAAACCTCTTTCCTTTGTAATTAGTTTTTTATTTTATATTTTTAAAAGCCACGGCTTCCTCCACCATGAGACATTCCACTACTTCCACTGTGATGAGATGATCCACCTGAACTTCCACTACTATGTTCTATTTTATGTCTAATAGTATTAGTATTCAAGAAAACATCTTCCCCATTTATTTCAACACTGTCTTTATCCAAATATTCTTCTGCAGTGGTTGCCTTTCTCGCTAGTTTGTTTTTGGTAACTAATATAATTAATACAATAGCCGATACAACTATAGAAATTATTAATAGTAAAAACCAATTAACTCTTTTTATTATATGGACATTTCCATCTTTGTCAATAACCATATTCTTGTTACTTGTTGGAACACCTAACTTGGCATCCTCACTTATTTTATTTATAAATTTGTTTGTTCCAGTATAGTATTCTTGATCAGTCATATGTTGATAAACTAAATCAAGAGCATCATCAATTCTTTCATCGTCATACATCTTTATTGCTTGACCGGTAGTTGTCATATGAATCTGTCTTGTATCCATATCTATTAAGAACAAAACCCCATCTCTACTGCTATTTATACCAAAATCATTATAATCATAAAAGTCATCAGCATATTTTTCTACATCATTTTTATTATTTTCATTTATAGTAACAACTGCCAAATCCATTTTATATGATGAAATATATTCATTTATCTGATTATATAAATACTGTTCTTCACTATCTGTAAATAAATCTGCAAAATCATATACTTTTTCTGTTGAATCAACAGCTGGTGTCCTTAAAATCTTATCTTTATTATAATTTGTTATTTTTATATTATCAGGAACTAAATAATCAGACTCTGTTCTTACTTTTGTATTTGTACTTGCAATAACATTATTAACACTAAAGATAAATGTTATTATTAATAAAAGAATAATACTTAAATACTTTTTCATATTTGAGCCCCCATTAATATAGATATAATTAATCCAATAATAAATACAATTACAAATATAAAAAGAAATATTATAACTGCTTTTTTCTTATCAATCGGAATATTACCAACTATTTTTCTTGTTTGTCCATTCATTGCAAACATATATTTTTTACCATTATAATCTATATTCATCATCCAGACAGGTAATAATATATAATCAGTATTGATATTTTTGATATTAAGATTATTAGACTCAACACAATCTACGTTTTTTGTTATAGTATTTTTTATTTGTTCAATAGAAGTATTCATTGCCCTTGTTGATGCCCTTTCTATAGCCTTATTTTGATCTACATCATATTTTTCTGATAAAAAGCCAGATAAATATGCATGATTATATTCTTGTAATTCATTAAAGTTAAATGGTTCCAAGGAATCCATTAAATCATCATCAAACCTTGATGAGGCATCAACTAATACTCCATTGTAATTCATTCTTGCATCCTTTTTTGTTAAATACTCATCCGTTTTAGTGTAACTATAATCATAATCACTCCAAGTTTTTGTATCACTCGTTTTAAAATTAATATCACCAAAAACATTTAAGTCATAAGACCAAAAAGGAATATAAACACCAACTAATTTTTCTATGTTTTTCGCATCATTAAAAAGTTTTGGCATTAATGGTCTACCCTTATAAAGATTTTTGAATTCTTTTACAACATCATCCTTAACATTTTTAAAAGGAATTATCTTTGATGGTGCAATACCATCTATTATCCTATCTTTTAAAATTGTTGTACTTCCACAGTATAGACAAAACGTTGCAGTTGTTGTTTCATCTGCCATAACCTCAGCACCACAATTTTTACAATGATAAACATCCATTTCTTCTAGTTTTTTTTCTGAATTTAACTTAACTTCAATCTTGTTATTTTCTTTCGAACTAGCATTATCATATTTTTGCATTTCTTCTATACTAAATTTACTACCGCAATAACTACAATCCCATTTTTGATTTTTAGGATTAAATTCAATTTTCGCACCACATGCTGGACACTTATTGTCCAATACTTCCACTAACTATCACTCCCAATCTTAATCAAAATATCCATAGGACAAAGATTTTATTCTTCTTAGTCGTTGCCTCCTAAGTTTCCTACTTCACTGATAAAATATCTTTTATTCTCCATAGGCTTAAATTCCGATAGTCGCTACCGTACTCAACTTTATTATATATCATTATTATAATTTTTGTAATACTTTTTTAATCCTTCAAACATAATATTTACACTTGCATTTATATCTTTATCATTAATACTATCACATTCTATGCATTTTCATTCTCTAACACTCAAGTCTTTTTTTAAGTAATTCTTACTATTTCTTATTTGTCTTGATAGTTTTCTTTGGAATCTCTTTTTCTCTTTATATTTCTTTTATTATTATGCCTACATAGTATTTATTAGTTACCTCTTTCTCTATTGTTGCATTAATTATTTTTCCTTTTATTTGGCTTAAATTACGATATTCTCTTATATTAACTAATCCTATTTTTGGTAGTTTTACTTTTTTATTCATTAAATCCATTTTTATGTCATTATAACTTTTACCTTTATAACTACTCCTAATACATGTTGTTCTATAACTTTATTTACTATACCTATTTTCAGACTTTGAATACTTGCTTCTTTAGCAAAGAAATTTTTGTAACTATCTTCCAAATTAGAATATACAACACCTTAAACTACAACTATCAACTTCTTTAAAAAAAAATTGAACTTTCTTCATATAAAACAAAAGAATTAGAATCAATTCCTTTACCTTTTTTTACACAAATAAACTATTTTTTTATTTTACAATAAGAATTATCACTATCTACTTTTGAAATTTTCCCATCAATTACATAATCAATAAAATTGGAATCAATTTTTACAAGTTCCTTTAAAAAATATGGATTGCTTAACCAACTAGCCTGTTCATTATTCGAAAATATCTTAGTCGTAAACTGATCATTTTCTTTTATGAAGATATCTTCATAAATTCTATCAACAGAATAACTTTCTTTTTGATTTAATTTCATTCTTTTAAAATAGCCTAGTGTCATTTCGGGATCTGCTTTCAAATTAGAATCTACTAAAGTAAAACTTTCAACATCATTAGTGGTATCATTTTCAATAGCAATAGTCATCATTGCTCTATTGTTTCTTATTTTATCTCCCATGTATTTAATATAAGTACCATCAAGTTGTAATATTGTTTTAGCAAATGATTTATCATTTTTTAATTCAGCAGATGCAAAAGAAGAAAATAATTCTAATTTCTTATAAATTTTTGCATCTTCTAAGTGTTTAACAAAACCATTTCTTAATAGATAGTTTCCAACAAACAACTTTGTAAACAACAGTTTTTCTTTTTCTATAAAATTAATTTCAGCATTTCTTTCATCATTAAATATTTCAATTATAGCCTTCTCTTTAGAAGTCAATTTTATATCCTCTTCTAAACTAGACTCACACACCAAATCATAGTCTTTTAACTTATTTTCACTGTTAGTATCAAGAATATCTGCGTTTAGTAATTCAAAAATCAAATCTATATTAACATATAACATAATAAACCTCCTATTTAATTTTTCTTTCAAGTGCAACATAATTATCAAACTTTTTAGTACAATCAAATTTAATATTTTCTAACTTTTTTAGCAATATCATTAAAATCTACACCATACTTTAATTCATCTGATACATAATAATCAACAAATTTTTCTTCTTCTAAACTAACCTTACTTTTAATAATATCTAATATCTCACTACTAAAACTTAAAAAATTAGTCTGAAAATAAAATTAAGTAATGATTCTCCTGATAGATATAATCCATATTCATATGGAAAAGTTCCTACGTTTTTATATGATAAAACATAGTCTGAAACTTTATTTTTTTATTTTTCTTTGCACATTCTTGCAACAGAAAATTTAATTTCGAAATTATTGTATTTATCACTATATATTGATTGTTCCTCCTAAAAGTAGATGTATCATACCACATTCTATGATTTTTTGCAAATTTCTTTCCAGAAATTAAGTTTATGTGCTAAAATATTTAAGAGGAAGTGATACTATGAAAAAAACAATTCTTACAGGACTAAGACCTACAGGTAATCTTCATCTAGGTCATTTGTTTGGAGCTGGAGTTAATTATGTAAAAATGCAAGATGATTATAATTTCTTTTTGGAAATAGCTGATGTTCAAGCTCTAACTGATAATTTTAATGATCCGGAAAAAGTAAGACGTAATGTTTATGAAATAACAAAAGATTTATTAGCGATAGGAATTGATCCAAAGAAAGTTCATATTTTTATTCAATCTAAAATTCCGGAAATAGCTGAACTTACTGTATTCTATTCTAATTTAGTAACAGTATCTAGATTATTTAGAAATCCAACTGTAAAAAATGAAGTTAAACAAAAACAAGAATTATTTGGAACTAATGGTGAAAGTATTACTTATGGATTTTTGGGATACCCTGTTTCACAAGCAGCTGATATAACAGCTTTTAGAGGTGAGGTTGTTCCTGTTGGAGATGACCAACTACCTTTACTTGAACAGTGTCGTGAAATAGTTAGAAAATTTAATAGTATTTATGGAGAGGTATTAATAGAGCCCGAACAAGTATTAAGCACAACATCCAGACTTAAAGGTCTTGATGGTAATGAAAAAATGGGGAAAAGTTTAGGCAATGCCATCTTTTTAGTAGATGATTTGGATACAATCTCTAAAAAAGTTATGTCTGCAGTTACAGATCCTAAAAAAATAAAAAAGGAGGATCCTGCTAATCCTGATGTTTGTATGGTTTATTATTATCATAAATTAGTAACAAAAGAAGCTGAACTTAAAAACGTTTGTAGTGAATGCAAAGCAGGAAGTCGTGGTTGTGTTCAATGTAAAAAAGAACTAATTAAGAATTTATCTAATTTCTTAGAACCAATAAAAGAAAGAAGAAAATACTATGAAGATAATCCACAAGAGGTTGAAAAAATCCTTAATGAAGGAACAGAATACGCAAGAAATGTTGCTAAAGAAAATATGAAAAATATAAAGAAAGCCATGAAAATAGATTACTATGATTAGTAATTTTTTTAATTTTATGGTAAAGTTAAAAATACGTTACATGTGATTATAAAGCAATTATTAGATATATTGGTGAAAATAATATCCAAATACATGGTGAATTTATAAAAATTAAAAATAATGAAGCAACAGACATTTACTTAGAAACGTATGATTTAAATAAAGACGGATATAATTCAAAACCATTATTAAAAAAGAACCCTGTATAGGTTCTTATTTAAATAACTGTATGTAAAATATTTTTTAAACACTAATTTTTTCTTGTTCTTTTCTTTTTTCTACTGCTTTCAAACATTCTTCAACATCATTGAAATATATTGTACCATCTTTTAATTTTTGATATGTTTCATTACCCTTTCCTAAAACAAGCACCATATCTTTTTCTTTTGCCATCATAATTGCTTTTTCAATTGCTTCATGTCTATCAATTACTATTTCATAATTATCATTAGTATCTTTTAACTCACTAATTATATCATTACAAATATCTTTAGGATCCTCACTTCTAGGATCTTCATAAGTAAATATTGCATAACTAGCATTATTAACAACTGCATTTCCGACTTTTGGTCTTTTTAAATAATCTCTTTCACCCGCTTGACCAATTACTACAATTGATCTATTAATATCCAAAGTGTGAACAAAATTAAGCAAGTTAGTAATACCATTTGGAGTATGAGCATAATCAACCATTACATAATATGGTGTATGTGTATCTAAAAGTTCTAGACGCCCATCGACTTTTATTTTAGAAATATTTTTAATTAAATCATCAATATCAAATCCTAAGGCAAGGGTAGCAAGAAGTCCTGCTGATAAATTATACACATTAAAATCTCCAAGTAATGGACTTTCAACATCATATATTTGATTATCATACTTCTATGTAATTAAAGTTTTATGTGGAAAAACTGAAAAGTTAACTATTTGAAGATCATTATCAGAGTTTTTTCCATAAGTTAAAACCTTTCCATTACAAGATGACATTATTTCATCACAATATTCATCATCACTATTTAAAATACAAAATCCATCTTTTTTAGTTCTTCTAAATAATTCCTTCTTACAATCTATATAATTTTCAAAACTGCCATGAATATTTAAATGTTCACTAGTAATATTTGTATAAACACTAATATCATATTCTAAATTTTCAAGTCTTTTTCGATAAAAAGCTTCACTACTTGCTTCCATAACGGCAAAGTTACAACCATCATCCTTAAAATCTCTTAAAAATTTATATAGACGAGTTTCATCAGGGGTAGTATTTGGATTGTCATCACAAACCTTATCTTTCCATGAACGACCATTCGTACCAATGTAACCACAATTATCTTTACCTATTAAAGTTTGAATTATAGTTGCTGTTGAAGTTTTTCCATCTGTTCCAGTTACTCCTATCATTTTTAGTTCTTTATTAGGATAATCATAAAATTTCTGACATAGTTTTGATAATTCTTCATTAGTATTAGAAACTTTAATTATTGGAACACTTTTTCCTGAAATATCTTTGCTAACTACAATCGCACTAGCACCATTTTCTATTGCTTGATCAATAAAATCATGTCTATCTGCGGTTACTCCCATAGTACAAATAAACAAATCATTCTTTTCTACTTCTTTAGAGTTAATTTTTATATCTTTTATTAAAACATCTGAATCAATATCGTATAATTCACATAACTTTTTCATCTATTCTTCACCCATTATCATTATAACGTAAAATCTTGTAAAATTAAAGATTTATTGTTGATATAAAATGTTTTTTAGGTTAAATTAAAGAATGTACGAGGTGAATTTTATGAAAAGTGTTGTTATTGGAGCTGGTTCTGATTTAGGTGTTCACATAGATGGCGCTAAACTTGGCCCAACTCAATTAATAAATGATATAAAGAGTTTTTATAAAGGAGAAATAATTGAATTTCATCAGGATCCTTCTATAATCAAAAGTAGAAATATTTCTGATAGAAGTAAAAACAGATATGAGATAAATGAATTAAATGAAAAAATGTATAATTCAATAGTTGATAAGATGAAGCAAGGTTATTTTCCAATTACTCTTGGTGGAGACCATACTGTTGCGATAGCATCAAGTCTTGCTGATGCTAAAATAAATGAAGATGTTGGTATTATTTGGATAGATGCTCATGGAGATTATAATACATTTAAAACAACTATTACAGGTAACATTCATGGTCTTCCACTTGCTGCTATTACTGGATATGAATGTGAAGATTTAAGATTATTTCATAGAGGAGAAATTATTCAACCTGCAAAAGCTGTTATTGTTGGTGCTAGAAGTCTTGATAAAGCTGAAGCTGAAAACTTAAAGTATTCTGGAGTTACTGTATTTACTACTGAAGACATCAAAAAAGAAGGCGTTGAAAACATTATGAAAAAAGCCTTTGATATTGCTGGATATAAAACAAGAAGTATCCACATAAGTTATGATTTAGATGTTATTGATCCAGAGTTTGCTCCGGGAGTTTCCGTTCCAGAATTCGATGGTATTAATACTGATGAAGCCATGGAAATATGTGACTATATTATAGAGCATTTTGATAAAGTAACTTCTTATGATATTGTTGAATTAAATCCACTAAGAGACGTTTCAAGAAAAACAGAACAAATTGCTTTAAATATACTTGCTAAAACAATTAATAAAATTAATGAATTAGAAGATAAAGAAATAGAGGAACCATTATATTGATTCCTCTTTTTATTAGATTTTTTCTACTTTTAACTCTATTTGTAAATCGTTTAAGTCATATAACTCTGAAATATCTTTAGAAACTATTAATTCATCTGCAAGTGTTTCTCCACTAATATAATCTTTATATAAAGTAATCATTTTATCTATAGTTTCATTTGTTGAATAATAAACTTTAATGTGATCTGTTATAACAAAATCAGCTTCTTTTCTTAAACTTTGAACCTTTCTTACAAATTCACGAGCAAGACCTTCTAATATTAATTTTTCATCTAGATGAGTATCAAGAACTACACACGTCTTATTGTCACTACTTGCAGCATAACCATCTTTTACTTCAATAGCTTGAATTGTGTTATCACTATTAATAACAAAGTCTTCCTCATCTAAATTTATAGTTAAATCTTCTGTATTTATTCTAGAACATTCTTCACTAGATAACTCTTTTAATTTTTCTTGTAACAATTTAATTTTAGGTCCTAATTCTTTTCCTAAAACTTTGAAATTAGGTTTTAATGAATATTTCAAATATTCAGTCATGTCTTCTTTATAGGTTATGCTCTTAACATTTAACTCTTCTTTAATGATCGAATCTAAATTACCAATGATATCTTTTGACTCTTTTGCTAAAATAACTTCATTTATAGGTTGACGAACCTTGATATTAGCATCTTCTCTGGCATCACGTCCAAGACTACAAATATCTCTAACCAAATCCATTTTTGCTTCTACTTCTTCATTTACTAAACTTTCATAAAATTTTGGAAAATCAGCTAAATGAACGCTTTCTTCACCAGTTAGTTTTGTATAGATTTCATCTGATATATATGGAGTTATAGGAGCTGTTAGTTTTGCTAAAGTAACTAAAACTTCATATGTTGTTAAGTACACTGCTTTTTTACTATCTGATAGTTCTGAATCCCAGAATCTTCTTCTATTGCTTCTAATGTACCAGTTAGATAAATCATCATTTAAGAAAGGTACAATTAATTTTACAACTTTGTTTAAGTCGTATTCTTCATAAGCATTAACTACATCATTAACTAATTTATTTAATTTAGAAAGTAGCCATTTATCAATTAATTCTCTATCTTCTACTTTTATATCATATTCTCTTGGATCAATATTATCTGCATTAGCATACATTTCAAAGAAAGCATATGCATTTTTAAATGTTGCATAGTATTTAGAATAAATTTCTTTTAAACCTACCATATCAAATCGTAATGGAGTCCAAACTGGAGATGCATACAACATATAATATCTAACAGGATCTGCTCCATATTCAGTCATAATATCTATTGGATTGATAATATTTCCTACTGATTTAGACATTTTCTTACCATGAGCATCAAGCATCATATCATTAACAACAACATTTTTGTAACTAGATACTCCTGATACTAATGTTGAAATACAAAGTAGAGAGTTAAACCAGCCTCTTGTTTGATCAACCCCTTCAGCAATAAAGTCGCCTGGAAATTGTGATTCAAATAATTCTTTATTTTCAAATGGGTAATGAAATTGAGCATAAGGCATGGCTCCACTATCAAACCATACATCCATAACATCAGTAACTCGAGACATTTCTTTGCCACAGCAACTACACTTAATATGTAGATTATCAACATAAGGTCTATGAAGTTCAATCTTTCTAACATCAATATCTTCTACTAATTTTTCTTGTAATTCATCTAGTGAACCAATACATTCAACGTGTCCACAATCACAAGTCCAAAGTGGCATAGGACATCCCCAGTATCTATTTCTAGAAATTCCCCAATCTACCATTCCTTCTAACCAGTTATTGAATCTTTTTTCACCAACATAAGCTGGATACCAATTAACTTTTTTATTACAATCTATTATTTGTTGTTTTAATTTAGTTGTTTCAATATACCATGCTGGCTTAGCATAATAGATTAATGGTTTTTTACATCTCCAACAATGAGGATAATCATGAGTTATTTTTTGCTTTTTGAATAGTTTATCATTTTCTTTCAAATATTTGATAATATCAAGCTCAAGCTCAGAATCGGTTACTACTCTGCCTTCCCAAGGTCCAACAGTATAACAACCATCTTTATCTACACTTTGAGAAAAACTAATACCGTTTGCCTTTGCAACACGTGAGTCATCTTCACCATAGGCAGGAGCAATATGAACTATTCCAGTACCATCTTCTGCTGTAACATAAGAATCTGCTAAAACTTCAAATGCTTTACCTTCTACATTAGCAAAAGGCATTAATTGTTCATACTTCTTACCTACTAAATCTACTCCCTTATAAGTTTCTAATACTTCATAGTCATCACCAAGTACTTTATCAGCCAAAGTCTTTCCTACTATAAAGTTGTAACCCTTTGATGAAGCCTTAATATATTCATATTCTGGATTTACACAAGCTGCCACATTATCAATCAAAGTCCATGGTGTAGTAGTCCAAACTAGTAAGTAACAATCTTCCTCTACTAATTTAAAAGGAACAATTACTGTATTAACAGAATCTTGTTGATATCCCTGAGACACCTCATTTTGTGATAATTCTGTTCCACATCTTGGACAATATGGAAGAACCTTATTACCATGATAAATTAATCCCTTATCAAAAATATTTTTTATTAACCACCATTCTGATTCAATGTAATCATTAGTACAAGTTATATATGGATTTGTACAATCAATAAATTGTCCCATCATTTCTGTAACTTTTTTTACTTCATCAATATTTGAATCAGTTTCTTTGTTGCATTCCTTACAAAAATTTTCTATTCCAAACTTTTCAATGTCAGATTTATTTTTGAAGCCAAGTTTTTTTTCGACATTAACTTCAATTGGTAATCCATGTGTATCTAATCCTATTTTTCTTAAAACTTTATAGCCCTTCATTGTTTTGTACTTACAAATAGCATCTTTAATAGTTTTTGCGAAAACATGATGTAGTCCTGGTTTTGCATTAGCATAAATTGGACCATCATAGAACACATACATATCATTGCCATCTCTATTTTCAATTGTCTTTTTTAGGATATTTTCAACCCCACCCCATTCTTCTCTTATAGACTTTTCTACTTCAGATACATTTCCTGCTCTTAATTTTTCAAATTTCATTTTTTACACGCTCCTCTTTTAATTTAGTTTTTTTATTTTATCCCACAATTACAAAACTGTAATAAATAACAAATATAATTAAAAATACAATTCCTGCCTTTTTATCAAGTCTATGATTTTTAAAACTAAACAAGAATAATAGTATTGCTGATAATAACATCACAATTACATCAATATAGTTAATTGTAAAATGACTTATTCCACCAAATATAGTAAGTGGAAGTCCTAATACAATACCTATATTAAATATATTACTACCAACAACGTTACCTATTGCTATATCATACTCTTTCTTCTTTGTAGCAATAGTACTAGTTACAAGTTCAGGAAGACTAGTTCCTAATGCTATAATAGTAAGTGAGATTAGTCTTTCACTTACACCAATCATTTTGGCTATTATACTTGCAGAATCAACTACAGCATTACTTCCAAGTACTAAACATATTATTCCAAATATCGTGAAAATAATTGATTTTAACATTCCATATTTTGGTAATTCTTCCTCTTCATCATCAACCTTATTTCTCATTGAGGCAAATAAATAGTATACAAATATTAAGAAAAATAAGATTATTGTTATTCCATCTGAACGAGTTAGACTATTAAGGTTAGTACCCGATAAAACCTCGTCGCACATTAATACAGAAAGTAATGTTGAAAGTAAAATTGTAATTGGTAGTTCCTTCTTTACTGTTGCATTTTTAACATGTAAAGGATGAATACAACTACATATACCAAGTATCAATAAAATATTCAAGATATTGCTTCCAATAACATTTCCAAGGACTATGTCTCCTTGGCCTGTAATAGCTGATTTTATTGAAACTGCAAATTCTGGTGCACTAGTACCAAAAGCAACTATAGTTAAAGCAATAAGCATTTTTGATAAATGAAAGTTTTGTGCCAGTGACGAAGCAGCATCTACAAACAAATCTGCACCTTTTACTAAAATAATAAAACCTATGATTAAGATAATAATTTGTAATAACATTTTATTTCTCCTTTCTAAAAACAAAAAAAACTATAAATATAAGGGCGAAAATAATTCCGTGGTACCACCTTAATTTATAGTTTGACTATACGCTTGATTCTCTTAACGTGAGATTTCCGTCTTTGACTTATCCTCAAAGAGCACTTGAAAGTGATCTTAATACTAAATTTCTACTCCATTTCACCAAACTGAAGCTCTCTAAAAGAAATTATAATATTACGTCTTTCGCATTTGCTTCCCTAGTTAATATAACATATTAAATAAAAAAAAACAAGACAACAATTGCCATTTCAAATAGATAATTCTAATTGTCATCAAGTTTCAAAACTTCTATTTCTTCAACAACAGCCATTTGCTGTTCTAAAATAAGTTTTAATTTACGTTTAAATATTTTCATGTTATTTTCAATATTTTCGGCTTTAACTTCTATTTTTTCAGCTTTTAAAAGTGATTCATTAACAATTCTACTAGCATTATGTTTTGCATCTGTAATTATCATATTAGATTCTTCACGGGCCATTCTTTTGATATTGTCCCCTGCTTCTTCTGCTCTAATAATTGCATCTTTCAATGAAGCTTCTAAATTACGATAGTGAGCAAGTTCATTTCTCAAATTTTCAATTTCTGTCCTTTGAGATTTGCATTTTGATATTATGCCTTCTGTTTGGGTAATGACCTCTTCTACAAATTTATTTACCTCACTACGATTATATCCATTTGCTTCATAACTGAATTTTTCCATAGAAATCACCTCAGCCTATAAAGTAATTACTTATAATTACCAATTAAATTCGTCTTCTTCTTCCTTTTTACTATTACGTGAAGATTTAGCAGGTGCAGTTTCATCACTTATTTTTCCTTCTACATTGACATTATTTGGTGTGCATAAAAATATTCCTCCACCAAGTTTTTGTAAATCTCCACCTATTGCATATAAAGTACCACTTAAAAAGTCAACTATTCTTTTTGCTTGGTCTGGTGTAACCCTTTTTAAATTAACAACGACTGCATTACGTGATTTTAAATAATCAGCAATTTGTTGTGATTCAGAATATGCACGTGGTTCAAGTAAAATCATTTTTGAACCAGCTGCACCATTATCATCTTGATATGATTCTCTTGATGTAGAATAATATTCCTCCTCTGCTGTTGTTTCTACAACTTCTTCTTCCCCACCGAATAAATTCTTTAGTTTATCTAATGCCATAAAAAACTCCTCCATATATTTATATTCTTAATTATTATTTTTAAATTCTACTCTAAATATTAGAATACTAGACATGATCAATTAGAAATCAAAATATAACATAACATTATGTATCTTCCATCTAATATAAAATATTGTATCACATTTATATTAAAAGAAAAAGATAAAATATTAACAAATAATGATTTTTTGCTTATCTATACCAAATAGTTGCCAAATCGACATTGTTACTATTTGGTGCAGGATTCGGAAATTCAACATGCATTGAAATAGGAACTTTAAACGCAGTACCGAATGCAATACAATTTCCTGGCTGTAAACTCTTCAATTGTTGTACTACTTCGCTAGAAATATTAGGTACCATATTCTTGATGTAATCTAAATCTTTTGGATGTATCGTTCTTAAAATAACGAAGTTGGAACATTGGGAAATGGTTGTATCAGAAAGTTCTGATGGTCTTTGAGTAATCAGTCCTAAAAATATTCCGTATTTTCTTCCCTCTTTTGTAATTCGTTCAAAGATGTTATAGCCTAAAATTTCAACATCTTTATCTTTTTGAACGTATCTATGTGCTTCCTCTATAAGTATATGAAATGGTATACTTCCTCTATTCTCATTTTCAACAGCTAGTGAAAATAACATTTTTGAAAGAATCTTTGTTATTACCTTAGCTAGTCTATCATCAACATAATTAATGTTAAAATTAACTATTTGGCATTTATTTCCAGTAAGCCTATCAGTTAATAAATCTGCAACATATGTATTTCGATCAACAAATTTTGGATATTCAAAATATTTTCTGTTATTACTATTGACTAATGAGTGAAGTCTAACACTTAATACATTAGCACTATCATATACCTTTTCACTTTTTAAGATTCCTTCAGAAATAAGAGCAAATTCTAATGTTTCTTCTAAATCTGCTAAATTATAAAAACAAGTTTTACTATCTTTTTTTTCTTCTTGGTCAAATTCTTTATGAATAAAACTTCTTATGAATTCAGTAACTAATTCTATTTCTTGAAATTTTCCTGTTTTATCGATGAACAGACATTGTTTCAAAGTTCTCACATACCCAGGTTGGACAATTTCTGATTCTAAATTTAACTGAGATGTATTAAATTTAGTAAGAATTGCTATAACTTGGTCCCTTATTTTAGTTGAATTTGCTCCACTTAGTAATATATCTTCTATGGCACGTGCTATTATATCATTTTTGTATTTAATTACTTCACTTTCCTCGCCTGTTAATACTGGTACTAGTTTTAGCGTTTTTTCTAAAATTGGCAATTGATTTGGAGTTGTAACATCTAAAAGAAGTGCTAAATCATCAACATCAAGTAGCCAAGTTGGTATTTTAACGATATCTGAATCTGCAAAGGTCGTATTAGTTGTATAGGTTTTGTAAGATAAGTTAGGATTTTTGTTTTTTAGAGTACTAAATGCATTTGTATACTCACCAAAGGCATCAAAAATAAATATATTAGACTTAATTGGAGCAGTTGGTGTTGATGTAAATAATTTTTGAATAATACTTGCCACAGTACAGCTCTTACCAGAACCGCTATTTCCTAGTATTGCAAAATGATTGCTAAAAAAATCATTGATATTTATATTAATTCTATAGTTTTGGTAAATATTGGAAAATCCAAAGAAAGTTTGACCGACGCTTGGTGTTTGCTTACCTAGTATTAATTCTAATTCATTTAAAGCAATAATCCTTACCTTTGATTTGAATGATGGTTTAGAAGAAAATCCAGGAAAAAATTTTTCATTTTTGATTTCGCCAACTATATTTACCGTTAGTTGTGTTTGACTGACATTTACAATTTCGCCAACTATTTTCTTAGTTCCATCTTCAAAAATAACATGTAGATTTATTAAATTTGATTGACTATTAATATCAATAGCTAATTTAACAAACGCCTGATTATCAATTATTTCAGAAATACTTCCTAACATTTCATACACCCTCTTACTCTAATATAGATTATAACATGAAGAACAATAAAAAAAAAGAATTTTAAGAAAAAATGTAATGAGGCCACTATAATAATATTGAAGGGAGAAAGTTGAAAAATGTTATATATAAATGAACTCAAAGAAAGAATAAAGATAATCAAAGAAAAAGGATGGATACCTTGTGGTCATAGTAATTATGGTGATGCTGGATTAAAATTAGAAAGAATGCTAAATATAAACTCTGGTGACTTTGAAATTCCAGATTATAATAATATAGAAATAAAAACAAAAAAATCCATTTTTCATAAAACTATTACTTTGTTTAGTGCAACACCAGATAGTTATCTATTTGAAATAAAAAGACTGCATAGAATGTATGGATATCCAGAAAGAAAAAATAGTACATATAAGGTCTTAAATAAAAGCGTTTTTTGCAAGAAATATACTTATATATATAATGGAATATATTTTTCATTAAATGTTAATTATGAAGAAGAAAAAATAGAATTGTTAATTTGTGATAAAAATTTAAATATTATTGATAAGTATACTAGTTGGTCCTTTTCCTTATTAAAAGAAAAATTAGAAAGAAAACTAAAGTATCTATGTTATGTTACGGTAGATACATATTATTCACATTCACAACTATATGTAAAATATAAAAATGATAGGTATTTTCAATTAAAAAATTTCTTTGTATTTTTAAAATTAATTGAGGATGGAAAGATTTCAATAACTTTTCGTATAGGTGTATTTAAATCAGGAAAAAGAAAAGGCCAAATACATGATCATGGTACAGAATTCGGCATAGATGAAACAGACTTGCAATTATTGTTTGATGAAATATAAAAAATCTTGGTATAAAAACCAAGATTTTCTTATTACAAAATGGTCGAGAAGACAGGATTTGAACCTGCAACCTCATGGTCCCAAACCACGTGCTCTACCAAGTTGAGCCACTTCTCGAAAATGGTGCGCTCGAAGGGATTCGAACCCCTGACCTTTTGGTTCGTAGCCAAACGCTC
>JAUNMG010000048.1 GCA_030531905.1 bacterium
CAGAAGAAGTAAGTTTTGAAGGCGGAGTAGGAGAGTCATACGATAAAGAGTGGGCATTAAAAGACCAATCCTACCGAGATGGAGAAGAAGCGGGAGAAAAGAAAGGTTCAACAACAAAGGCTATGGAGATAGCGAGAAATCTTTTAAAAAATAAAGTAGATATATCTATTATTGTGCAATCTACAGGGTTATCTATTGATGAGATTAAATCTTTATAATATAGAATTTACTAATACTTTTTATAATTACTATATTAAAAATACTAAGTCATAATTAAAAACTATAATTTAATAACTCAAAATTTGGGATATTTATTTTTAAAGTAGAAAAAAATTTTACATCTTTATATAATACGTATATAAAATTACCTAAAAAGACATTTTTTGTCTTTTTATTTTGTAATAGTATTAAATGATGGTATACTATAATTGGTGGTTGTATGAAAAAAATATCAATATTATCGCTCCATTTAGGCTATGGAGGAATAGAAAAATCAATTGTGGCTTTAGCAAACCTACTTTGTGATAAATATGAAGTAGAGATTGCTTGTAGTTACAAGTTGTATGAAAAATCTGTTTTTGCTATAGATGAACGTGTAAAAATAATTTATTTGACAAGTGTTAAACCAAATCGCAGTGAATTAAATAAAGCAATTAAAAGTAAAAATCCAATAAATATTTTGAAAGAAGGAATTAAAGCACTTAATTGTCTAAGACTTAGAAGAAAAACAATGATAAAATATATTACTCATACAGATAGTGATGTTGTAATATCAACGCGAGATATTTTTGATGACTGGCTAGGAGAGTATGGCTCTAAAGATAAATTAAAAATAGGCTGGGAACATAATCATTATCATGATAACCTAAAATATGCTTTAGAAATAACAAGAGCAGCATCAAAACTTGATTATTTAGTGTTAGTATCTAAAAATCTAGAAGAATTTTATAAGAAAAAATTAATTAATTCTAAATGTAAGTGTGTATATATATCAAATATTGTTGATAATATTCCTAAAAGAGTTGCACCACTACAAGAAAAGAGATTGATATCTGTAGGTAGACTTTCTGCAGAAAAAGGCTTTATTGACCTACTTATGCTCTATAGCAGAATAGAAAAAAATCATCCTGATTGGTGTCTAGATATTATTGGTGACGGAGCAGAAAGAAAAAAATTAGAAGAATATATAAAAAGACACAATTTAGAGACCAAAGTTACCTTACACGGATTTCAAAAAAAAGATTATATTGATAAAATGTTACAAAAATCATCAATATACTTAATGACATCTCATACAGAAAGTTTTGGAATAGTTTTAATAGAAGCAATGAGCCATGGACTACCTTGTATAGCCTTTTCATCTGCAGAAGGGGCTAGAGAAATAATAGATAGTGGAAGAAATGGCTATCTTATAAATAACCGTAATTTTGAAGCATACATAAAAAAGGTGGAAGACTTAATGGAAGATATTGAAACTAGAAAAGCTATTGGTAAAGAAGGAAGAAAAAGTATTAAAAAGTATAGTGGTGAAGAAGTTATTAAAGATTGGTATAAATTAATAGAGGAAAGTGATTAGATGAAAAAAGTACTTTTTATAGCATCAACTGGAGGACATTTAGCTGAAATGATGCAGTTAAAACCCATGTTTAAAAATTATGATTATTATATTATTACAGAAAAAACTAAAAGTAATCTATCTTTAAAAGAAAAATATAAAACTAGAATAAGTTATCTAGTATATGGAACAAAAGATCATAAACTATCTTATCCATTTAAACTATTATATAATTGTCTTAAAAGTTTTTATCTTTATTTAAAAATTCATCCGGATTATATCATTACAACAGGTGTGCATACAGCAGGACCAATGTGTTTAATAGGAAAAATATTTGGAAGTAGAGTAATTTACATAGAAACATTTGCTAATATGATTACAAAAACAGTAACTGGAAGATTACTTTATCCATTTTCAGATCGTTTCATAGTTCAATGGTCTAGTATGAAAAAACTTTATCCAAAAGCTATAGATGGGGGATGGATTTATTAATGATATTAGTAACTTTAGGAACACAAGATAAATCATTTGAAAGATTATTAAAAGCCTTAGACAAAGCAGTTAAAAAGGGAAAAATCAAAGAAAAAATAATGGTTCAAGCAGGATGTACAAAGTATAAGTCAAAAAATATGGAAATATTTGATTTAACATCTCCAGAAGAATTAGATGAGTTAGTAAGAAAATGTAGTTTATTAATTACTCACGGAGGAGTAGGTTCTATTCTTAATGGAATTAAATACAATAAACCAATAATTGCAGCTGCAAGACTTTCTGAATACAAAGAGCACACTAATGACCATCAAAAACAAATTATAAAAGAATTTGTAAAAAGTGGTTATATACTAGAACTTGAAGATTTTGATAATTTAGATAAATTAATAAAACAGGCAAAAAAATTCAAACCAAAAGAATTTAAAAGTAATACCAATAAATTTATTGAAAATATAGAAAATTATATAACAGAAGATAATCATACAAGTTGGTTTAATAAGATTTTAAATTTAATGAGTTCTGGATATAGAACTATCTTAGGAACAATAATTAGTATTTTGATATTTAAAAGTATAATACTTAATATTAAATTAATACCAAGTCTACTTATATCTTCGTTAGTATTAGTGATTTTAAATATATTAGTATTATTGATAACAAAAACAAAAATAAATAAGAAAATCTTTTTTATTGGAAATATATGCTATCTTGCTATAGACTTAAGTATAACATATATATTTATATATAATTTAAATATTGAAGTTATTATTTCTAAGATTTTAGTATCGTTCATAACATTAGTTAATTCATTAATTATTTCTAATGTGATAAAAAGAAAAGCCTATAGTGAAAATAGTAAAATTGAAAATCTAATTTCAAAATAAAAAGCAGTTACTACCAATTTATATATTAATGGTTTTAACCGCTTTTTGTATGAAAAATTATAGAGTCAAAGCAGTTACAAGTACAAATTATTTTAGGACTTACGGTGGTTAAAAGAGAATTAATATTATCAAAAAATACTAAACAAAATTATAAATAAGAATAAGACATAGACATCAAGGTAATAACAACATATATAAGGCATATGAATTTAGACTATATCATAATACTAATCAAATGATTCTTATCAATAAAATATTTGACTGTGTAAGATTTGTTTTATTACTTTGCTCTTGATTGTTAAGTATACCTCTATTCTATATTTATAAAATCATGAATATTAGTCAATGATGTGAAACATAATTTTTTATAAATGACTTGGTCGTAA
>JAUNMG010000004.1:0-30077 GCA_030531905.1 bacterium
TTACAGTATGTAAGAAATTCATCTTTACAAAACACTAAAGAAATGTTATAATATGTAATATGCAACGTATTTTGAGGTGGTTTGTATATGAATAACACTAATGAACAAAGTATAGATTTTTATAAAAAATTTCAAGAAATAAAGTATGATATGTCAAAAGCTAGTTTAGAGGATGTTAAAAATATTTTGGATCACTATAATCAAGGAACAATAATGGTAAATGGGGCAAATTATCATTATGATATTAATCCGCTTGATGCAGCTTGTTTAAATGAGAGATATAAACAACTCACAAGACAAGATCATCCCACATTTATAAATGAGCAATCAAAAATACTAGATGGTCTTATTGAATCCGGTCAAGGATTAAGTGTTGATGGAAAACCAACAATATATCAAAGATTAAAAAACAATTTGACTGGTGAAGGACTTGGAATTAGTATTCTTCCAAGTAAAAAAGGAAGCTATATTGATAAATTTGATAAATTAAAATTTGATATGTCAAAAGCTAGTTTAGAAGATGTTAAAGATGTCTTAGATCATTATGATCAAGACTCTGTCTTAATTGATGGAATGCAATATCATTTTAGACCAAATGCATTACAAGGAGCATCTTTAAATGCAAGATATAAAGAATTAACCGGACAAGATCATCCAACGTTTGTAAAAGCACAACAGCAAATCTTAGATGAAAAAATAAAAGATGGTCAAGGATTAAGTGTTAATGGTAATCCTACAGTTTATGAACAATTAAGAAACAATAATATGACTGTAGGAAATCATAATCATATTTTAAATAGAGCAAGTGAAATTCTATTAAATCCACAAGAAGCTAGTTTAGATGATATTTCTTCATTACTAAACTATTATAATGGGCAACCTGTGTTAATTGATGGTATTGCACATCATTCATTTAATGATCCAGCCTCAGCTGCCAAATTAAATGCAAGATATAAAGAACTAACTGGACAAGACCATCCAGTATTTATGGAACAAGTTCCAAAAGTTATTGATAGATTAATGAAAGATAAAGATATGTTAGTAAATGCAGGAGCATATGATACATCATATTTTGATAAATTAGAACAAATAAAAAGTGGAATTCAACAAACTAGTGAAACAAAAACCGATAAAGAAGCAAAAAGAGTTTTTACTGAAGAAAGGGATAAGCAAAGACAATTAGATGCTTCTGTAAGAGAGCAACAAATTAATGCAATGAAACAAACTAATCAAAACACACAAGATATGCAACAAATGGTTTCTGAAATAGCTCAAGATACTTCTATTGGAGGTATGAGTAGATAATGACAGAAGAATTTAAAAAAGCATTTTCAAACTTATCAATAGATGAGAAAAGAAATCAAATAAGTAATGAATTAATTATTATTTCTGAATTGATAAAATTAAAAGAAGAATCTTTAAAAATACCCAGTGTTTTATCTGTAAAAAACTATACTAGTAATAGTAATATATCAGAATCAGAAATGTTAGATTTTCTTTATGAAGATATATATAATATTCAAAAAGAACTAATTACAATTTTTTCTATTAATAAATAAAAATGACTCACTATTTTCGGTGAATCATTTTTTTATATGGGTAATTCTTGTTTATTATTTACCTTATTTTCAATATATTCAAGATTATTAAATGATTTATTATTCTTTAATAATTCCATTTGTTTTCTTGCAATATTATTTAATCTAACAAGCCTTTCATTTTGAGGTATTTTCATTTCAATTAATTCAGCATTAATATTTTCTAAATTATTTAATATAACTAAATGTAGTAAATCGGTATAATCTCTAATATTTTCCTTATCAGCTATTTCAGGATTACTTTCTCGCCATTCTTTAGCAGTTATAGCAAATAATGCCACATTTAAAACATCAGCCTCTTCAGCATAAACAAATTTCTTTTGTTTTTCAGTTAATGTTGGAACAATTATGCTTTTGATAGCATCAGTATGGACTACATAACTAACTTTTGCTAAAACTCTATTAGCATGCCAATCAATTTTATTTTGGTATGCTTCATTTTTCTTTAATCTTTCAAATTCTTGAATTACATATAATTTAAATTCAGGACTTAACCAACTAGCAAACTCTAAAGCAATATCACTTCTAGCATAAGTTCCACCATTATTACCAGATTTAGAAATAATACCAACAGCATTAGTTTCTTTAATCCATTTTTGAGGAGACATGTAAAAACTATTTTTACCAGCTTGATTCTCAAAGGTCTCGAATTCGTGACCTTTGAAATTTTCATTATTAAGTTGTTCCCATAATCCTAAATATGCAATAACATCTTTATTTCTCATCCAAGCATAAATAGGTATTTTGGGCTCTTCAGGATTTGCATATCTAGCTAAATCAGTAAGAGATATAAATTCTTTATTATCAATTCTTAATACATTAATTCTTTGTTCTTTTACTACAATTTCAGTTTTAATATTATCTTTATTCATAACTCACATTCTTTCTTTATAAAGTGGGATAGTCTTTGTATTCTTCCAAGCTGACAAGTGGGAGTTTGAAACACAAAAAAACTAATCCAATTTGGATTAGTTGTATATCTAAACTCGAAAAGTTCGAGCAGATTTCACTATGGAGCGGATGAGGGAAATCGAATCCCCGTCACAGCCTTGGCAAGGCCGTATTCTAACCACTAAACTACATCCGCAAAATGGAGGGGCCTAACGGATTTGAACCGATGATCAGGGTGTTGCAGACCCACGCCTTACCACTTGGCTAAAGCCCCATTACAAGTGATATTATAACAAAATATCACCTCTTTAGCAAGCCCTTAATTTAATATATGTTTATAATTTTTATTTATAATAAATATCATAAATATTTTGGTAATTATAAGTTAATTCCCTATTCTGTGCAACTTTTCTTAAACCAATATTGTTATTATACATATATACTGTATCACCTACAATACCAAAAACATTATTATTTTTAACTTTCATTTCCTTAAAATCATCAAACTTAAATAATAAAATCTTATGATCTGGGAAATCTTTTAATACTTGATACACATTATTATTACTATCTTTATAATAATAACTATCATGAGAATAAATCAAATCTAGTCCACTATATTTACTAGAAATTTTTTCATCTGTTTTTTCATCTATAAAATACTTCTTTTCATTGACAAGCTCAGAAATATCAATTTCTTTTAATGATTCTCCATCAAAGTATTTAGCCTTACTTCCACTACCTACTTCTTCTATTTTTTCACTTGCAGGATTAATTGCATATTCTACTCTTCTATCCATATCGGTTATATAGATTTTTCCTTTATATATTCCATTTATATAAGAATTTTTAGATAATGAAAAATCAAAATCTATATGAGCTTTTCCACCATCTTTGATATTAGCAACATAAAAGGCTTTAATTTCAGATTCATCTGTATCCAATGAAACATAATATTTATCACATAAAATACTATATGTATTAAAATATGAATCCTTACTTAAATAGTCTTTATATTCTATCTTATTTTGATTTAAGACATATACACCCCTATATCCCCACATAGTTACATATAAATCATCTTCAAGATTATCGAATGTTGAAATATTAGATGTTGTTGAAGAAATATTATTATTTGAATCTATTTCATTATTAAATGTATATCCTTCTTGTTCTAGGCTATCTATAAATTTATTTATACTAGTATTTCCTATTTGATGAAGATAAGATATACTTACTTGATTATTATCTAGTCTACATGATAAATTCTCGATTTTCTTATCTTTTAGGATTGGTGCGATACAAACTAAATTACCATCAGAATATTCTTTAACGTCTTTAACTATTCTTGATGAACGATTTAAATCTACATTATAAATAGCCGCAAAAATGTTTTTATCTTTATCCTCTATTAATAATGAATACATATTAAAGTTCTTTTCTTTTCTATAATTTTCTTTTACCATATAACTATTATCACTTGTTTTAACAGAGTAAGCAGAATCATGCCTACTTATAACAAACGAAACAAAAAATTGATATACAAGAGCTATAGCTCCTAATAATAATACTACAGTTACCATTTTTTTCATATTCTTCACCTTAATTAATTGTATCAAAAAAAAAGACTTTTTTAAAGTCTAATTTACTCACTAAAGTTATTATTTTTTAATCCATATTTTTTCTTTTGTTCCATCATGAATGATGATATTTTAGTCTCTATTTCACTTAATGCATCTTTTGAAATATTAGATAAGGTAACGAACTCCTTAACATAATCAATATGAATTTTTCCCCAGATTATTCCACTTAAAACCTTTAAATCATCAAACATATCAGGGGTAATAGAATCTAAGAAATACCCAACGATAACTCTTTTTCTTCCGATTAAAATACGCTCATTTGTAAGAGCTACTACAGCAGTAGATACAATATCAAATGGATTATTATTTTTTTGAGCTACAAAAGTATATAAGACCTCTTCTCCTGGATTTAGATGTTTTTCAACAACTTCAGAATTTTGTCTTATTCTCCACCCTACTGTCATTGGATATTTTTCCATAAATCTTTTTGCTTGTTCATAAACTTTTCCCATAAATTATTCCTCCATAAATTTATTTTCTTTAAAGAAAGATATATAATCACTCTTAGTTGATAAACCCTCAATTTTATCTGAAATTTTTTCTTTTCCTACTACTAATAATAAAGGTGTTCCATATCCTTGTGAAAAATATTCATCTGATGATACTAGTTTAGCTACTCCATCATCATCTAAATTATCAATATTTAAATAGTTTATCTTTACGTTATATTTATAAATAATATTTTCAAGAATTGGAGTTGCTATCTTACAATAACTACATGTTGGTCTTGAAAGTAAAACGATGGAATTTTGATTACCATTATATAAATCAAGGTACTCATCTATTGATATTTCATTTGGTGATGTTCTTTCATCATCACTTATTTCTCCTGCTTCTTTAGTAGCTACTTCTAAAGTATCATCACCACTATTAGAACTACTACTTTCAGAAGTTGAATTTTTACTATACTCTTCTGAAGCAGAATTTGATATTGCAAATGAAACTAATATGAAAAGTAGACTTGCAATTCCAATTCCAATAATTTTAAATAATTTATCTTTTTGAATTACTATTTCATTATCTTTTTTCTTTGCCATAAACACTTCTCCTTTGAAATATTATAACATAGATTTAATTTCTTTCCTAATATATTTATAGATTTTATCTAAAATATTATCTATTACTTCATCTTCTAAATCAGATGTTTTTTTATCACTCCAAATATTTAACTTTTTACTTTTAGCTTTTAATTGAGCTATCTTTAACCTATCTGTATACTTGTAATTTCCATATAAGTATTTAACTTCAGCATAGCCTTTTTCTACTAATTCTTCTTGTAAGAGTTTTCCATCTACAAATATCCAAGCTAACTTTCTTCCATATTTATCCTCTTTATCTGAATTAGGATCGTATTCTAAAACGATTTTTTTAGCTTGTCTCAACTTGTTACAAGTATAATTACTAGCCTTTTTCGCATAAGGTTCTTCTTTTCTAGAACCATGTTTTAATTCTGGAGTATTAATCGCTAAAAATCTAGTTGAATACATCTTGTCCTTAATAATAAACCTAGCAGTATCCCCATCAACACATTTAGAAAGCTTTACAACATCACTTTCTGCTTCTACATTAGAAAAAGAAAATATAAGTATTAAACATAATAATGTTAAAAATTTTTTCATAATATCTACCTCTTCTTATATTATAACAACTAAATAAAATTTGTCGAAATAATTATTTACTTTTTTTAACTGTTTTTACATATTATTTTAACGGAGGACTATATGAAAATAAAAATTGGATTACCTAAAGGACTTTTATATTATTACTATAAAGATTTATTGATTTATTTTTTTAAGTATTTAGACTGCACTACTGTAGAAAGTATCAACAGTAATAAAAAGATTTTAGAAGAAGGAGAAAAATTAGTTCTAGATGAATCATGTCTTTCCCTAAAACTTTTCTTAGGACATGCCTCTTATCTAAAAGATAAATGTGATTATATTTTAGTACCTAGAATATTTTCGGTTAAGAAAAATGAAGGAGTTTGTACTAACTTTAGTTGTTTATATGATCTTACTAATAATGTTTTAGATGATGTTAATATCTTAAATTATAATATTGATTTAACAACAAGAGATAGTGAACTATTGGGGTTCTTAAAAATAGGAAGAGATTTAGGATTTTCATATATTAAATCATATAAAGCCTATAAGTTTGCGAAGAAGAAAAGTTTAGAACTTAGAGAAGAAAAAGAAAAATTTCAAGAAGAAAAATTAAAGAATAATAACTTGAAAATACTACTAGCTGGACATCCATATAATTTATATGATGAATTAATTGGTAAACAAATTACTAAATATTTAGAAAAGGAAAATATTACTGTTTTATATAGTGATAGAGTCAATTCAAGCTTGATTGATTCATTGTGTAATAAATTATCTACTGATATTTATTGGACTTATAGTAAGGAAGTAGTCGCAAGTATTGAATATTATAAAGATAAAGTTGATGGAATTATTATGTTATCATCATTTCCTTGTGGACCAGACTCTCTATCTAATGATTTAATTTCAAGAAGAGTTAAAAATTTACCAATTCTTTCTTTATTATTTGAAGATTTAAATAGTGATGTTGGTCTTTTAACTAGATTAGAAAGTTTCTGTGATATTTTAAAACAAAAGGAGGATAAAATTTGAAAGATATAATTAGTTTTCCTCATATGGGAAAGTATTCTTACCCTATTACTTATTTATTAAAGAAGTTAACTAATATGCAAGTTAAGCCAGCTCCCCCTATTACAAAAAAAACCAAAGAATTAGGTGAAAAGTATTCTCCTAGTGATGTTTGTATTCCTTTTAAATATAACTTAGGAAATTTTATAGAGTCACTTGATAATGGAGCAACTATCTTGTTTCAAGCTGGTGGTGGCTGTAGATATAGATATTATGGTGAAGATCAAGAACAAATCCTAAAGGATATGGGATATAAGTTTAAATTTATAAAACTTGTTTCTAAAGATAAGATTCATGTATTAGAAGTATTTAAGATATTTAAAAATCTAAATAAAAACTTATCTTTTATAAAATTTATCCATACTTTTATAATTACCTTCTTTTATATTGTTTATATGGATAAAATTGATGTTATTATCAGAAAGAATATTGGTTTTGCGATTGATAAAAATGAATTTCTAAATTTAAATAAAAAGATGTTAAAAGAATTTTCTTCTAAAAACTCACTTTTAGGACTAACTATTTCTTATTTAAAATATAGGCACAGATTCAAGAAAATTAAAGTTAATAAAAGTAAGAACTGTTTAAAAGTTGGTATTATTGGAGAATTATATACTTCAATGGAGCCTTTTTCAAGTTACTTTTTAGAAGAAAAGCTTGCTTTATTTAACATAGAACTAAAAAGGTATACTGATCTTACCTATCTTCTTTTTACAAAAGCCTTATCAACAAAGCATATGTTGAGAGTTACTAAAAAATATTGTAAGTATACTCTAGGAGCTGATGGACTTGATAATGTTTATAGAACCATAAAATTATCAAAGAAATATGATGGAATTATCCATACAAAACCTTTTGGATGTACCCCAGAAATTGGAGCCATACCTATTATTGAAAAGGTAGCTAGTGAAAAAAATATTCCAATTATTTTCTTTTCATTTGATTCTAATACCTCAGAAGAAGGTATTAATACAAGACTTGAAGCTTTCTATGATTTAATAAAGTATCGAAAGGAGAAACTATGAAAAAAGCCTATTTAGGAGTAGATATAGGATCTATTTCAACTAAAGCTGTAATAATTGATAGTGATAATAATATTCTTTTAGAAAAATATATTTGGACAGAAGGAAATCCAATTAAAGCTGTTAATGAAATTATGTCTTATTTTAAAAAGAATATAAGTAAAGATATAAAAATTGTTGGTGTTGGTACAACTGGTTCAGCTAGAAAACTGATTGGTAGTATTTTAAATGCTAATATTGTAAAAAATGAAATAACTGCTCATGCGATTGGTACATTATCTAGATATCCTGATATTAAAACCATTATTGAAATTGGTGGACAAGATTCTAAAATTATTTTACTTGAAAATGGTATTGTTATTGATTACGCTATGAACACATTATGTGCTGCTGGAACTGGTGCTTTTTTATCTAGCCAAGCTAAAAGATTAGGTGTAGATGTAGAAGATTTTGGTACTATTGCCATATCTAGTAATAACCCTACTCCAATTGCTGCTCGTTGTACAGTTTTTGCAGAAAGTGATTTAGTTCATAAAGCCCAGATGGGATATCCTAAAAAAGATATCATTGCAGGTCTTTGTAAAAGTATTGCCCTAAACTATTTGAATAATGTAGCTAAAGGCAAAAAAATCAAAGAACCTATTATTTTCCAAGGTGGAGTTAGTAAAAATATTGGTGTAAAAAAATCTTTCGAAGATATCTTAAATACTAAAATAATAACTGACAAGGATGGTCATCTAATGGGTGCTTTAGGAGTTGCCATCTTATCTAAAAAAGAAAAAGAAATTGATTTTAGTTTTGATATAACTAATTATAAATTTGAAACTAGTAGTTCTTTTTGTTCTAAATGTCCTAATAATTGTGAAATAATAAAAGTCATGAAAAACAAAGATTTAATTGATTCCTGGGGAAATAGATGCGATAGAGGAAAAATAAAAGCATAAAAGCCATAACATTAATAAGTTATGACTTTTTATTTATAATTTTCTTTGCTATCCTATTTTGCCTTTTTATTAAATTTTTATTAAGTTTAGGCACCAAATTAATATCTTGTAAATATCTATTATTTTCACTAAAAGATGTATCATCAATTATATCTTTTAAACATTCAGCATTCTTTTTTGAAAATATATCATCAGTTATAACTAATGACTCTTGCAATAATAATTTTGATATTTTTTCTAAATCATAAAATCTATAGATATGATTTAAAAAATGAAATTCATTTCCTATTTGAACGTAACTAATTCCATTTTTTATCAAATCTCTAATTAATTTTTCTTCAAACACTTCTAAATTATCAATTAAAATATTTACTACTCTACCCATTTTTTTTCTTTTCTAAATACTCCTCATATGGAATACTTCTATCAATAATAGTACCATCACTTCTTATTTCTATAATACGATTAGCAACAGTAGAGTTTAATTCATAATCACGAGTTGTAAAAATAATTTCTCCATCAAACTTTTCCATACCCTTATTTAATGAAGTAATACTTTCTAGATCTAAGTGGTTTGTTGGTTCATCTAAAATTAAGAAATTAGGTTGTTCTAACATCATTTTTGATAACATACAACGAGCTTTTTCTCCTCCTGATAAGACATTAACTTTTTTAAATACATCTTCTCCTGAAAATAACATTCTACCTAAGAAACCACGTAATACTGTTTCATCTTTTATATCATAGTACTGTCCAATCCATTCAATTATATTTTTATCTGTTTTAAAGAATTCTGTATTATCTTGAGGTAAATATCCATAATTTATAGTTTTACCCCATTCAATCATCCCTTTAATATCTTTATCTTTATAAGTCAAAATATTGAATAATGCTGTTTTTACGAAGTCATCTTCTGCAATAATTGCTACCTTATCACCTTTTAAAATAGTAAACGATACTTTATTAAGAATCTTTTTGCCATCTATTTCTTTAGTTAAGCTAGTTACTTTTAATATTTCTTTACCACTTGGTTTTTCTACCTTAAAATCTATATATGGATATTTGCGTGATGATGGAACAATTTCATCAAGTTCAATTTTTTCAAGCATTTTCTTTCTAGATGTAGCTTGCTTAGATTTAGAAGCATTAGCAGAGAATCTAGCAATAAATGATTGTAGTTCTTTAATCTTTTCTTCTTTTTTCTTATTAGATTCTCTCATTTGTTTTTGTAATAGTTCACTAGATTCAAACCAGAAATCGTAGTTACCAATATATAGTTTTATTTTACCATAATCAATATCTGCAATATGAGTACAAACATTATTTAGAAAATGTCTATCATGTGATACAACAATTACAGTATTATTAAAATTAATTAAGAATTCTTCTAACCATTTAATTGCATCAATATCTAAGCTGTTTGTTGGTTCATCTAAAAGTAAGATATCAGGGTTACCAAATAATGAACCAGCAAGTAAAACCTTAACTCTATCTTTTACAGGTATTTCTTTCATTAAAGAGTAATGAAGTTCAGGTAAAACACCAAGATTATTTAATAATGTAGCAGCATCAGCTTCAGCATTCCATCCATCTAAATCCATAAATTCAGATTCAAGTTCTGCAAGTTTCATTCCATCTTCATCACTAAATTCAGTATGAGAATATAATTCATTTTTTTCTTCCATTATTTGATATAGTCTAGCATTTCCCATTATAACAACATCAATAACTCTCATCTCATCATATTGATAGTGATCCTGTTTTAAAACAGAAATTCTTTCACCCTTTGTAACAATAACCTCACCAGTAGTAGTTTCAATTTCACCAGAAAGCAATTTTAAAAATGTAGACTTACCACTACCGTTTGCACCAATCAAACCATAACAATTACCATTTGTAAACTTAATATTAACATCTTCAAATAAAGTTCTCTTTCCAAACTTTAAACTAACATTATTTACTTGTATCATTAATATCACCTCAAAACTAGTTAAAATTTTATCAAAAATTAAGTAAAATTACAAGCACTTATAATTTTTACATAGAAAAAAGTATCTTCATTAATATTATAGAAGACACTTTTAATTTTTACCTATAATTTGATTAATCTTTTTGTACAATCCCTTACATTTTTACTTTCCTTTACCTCATTTTGTAAAAAATCACTCATAAATTGATAAGGTGATGAAGTTAATTTCTGTTTTATATCTTTAGCAATTTCAATTTTTTTATTTCTAGATAATGGTTTACTTAAGCTATTTTCCAATAATTCCTCGACAATATAGGTATTAAGTTTTTGTAAATTTGAAGCTGACAAGGATTCGCTTTTAGGATCTAGAATAAAACTTCCAGGATCAATTATATATAATGATCCATTATAAATGGTATTGTTATATGTAAGATCATCTATATCAACCTTATTTTCTGATAATAATAAAGTATCTTCTTCTAGTAATTTTAATTCATCGACAAATTTCAGAAAAGCCATGCTATACATAGTTTGATAGTGTTGCACGAACTTTGTAGCATAACCTAAAAATTTAGAATTCTCATTAGTTATAGAAGCAATTGGTAATAAATATCTTTTTGTCTTAATTGTTCTTAGATAATCAACCATTTCTTTATCAATACCTATTTTAATACTTCTTTCTTTATAAAATTTTAACATTAAATCTTTATATATGTATACCTCTGCCTCACAACCTTCATTAAGGTAGCTATGTTCACCCTTTTCAAAGTTAATTTCTTTTTCGTCCAAATAAAAAGCCATAATATCAACACCCCTGTTTAATCAGGCTATATTATAGCATATTTTTATCATTTTTACTAGTGTTTTATCCTATTTTCAACGAATTCAGATAGATTTTCTTCTTTTATATCATCAAAAAATTCTAAAACATCATTTTTACCACTATTATTATACTCTTTATTTACCTCTCTACTAAATCTATAACTATCTACTTCTTGATACTTGTTTAAAACATAATTTCTTAGAACACTATAAATCAAGTAATGATTAACCAACTCTAAATTAATTCCAAATACTTGATTAGAATCCAAATCATTATCTATTTTACAACTACCAGGATCTATTAAATAAATACCATTGTGATATGACGTATTTTCATGACTTAAATCTTCTATCAGAACCTTCTCATCACTAAGTTTAGTTAAATCTTCTTTAAACAAGGAGTTTTCCTTAACTAAGTCTTCTTTATTTAATGAAATATAACTATCAATACCAATATTTTCTACATAATCCATCTTATATCCACGAAACTCATGTTTTTTATCTAATAAAACTGTAGTTGGCAGAAGAATTCTTTTAGTACCAATAACTCTCATTTTTTCAATTGAGTTTTTATCAAGCAAAATTTTCTTACCTGGATATCTCTTTATAAATTTAACGACCTCATCACCTACTTGATATACATCAACTTCTAATCCTGATCCAAGTTTTTTGTCACGCCTCATATTATAGGGATTATATCTTACTTTTTTACCATTTTCAAAAAATTGCATTTTAACACCTACTTACATTTGTAAAAATTAGAAATGAACTTCGAAAATTCATAAAGAATAATATCACATTTATTAATAGCAAAACTTTTACCTATGGCTTTTCCACCAATAGTTAATGAAGATATTACTGCGGTTACTAATAAGGTGGTAATTAAAAGATTAAAACTAAAGCTTTTAGAAATCATACTAGCTATTGCTACTGAAGTTGAGCCTGATATTACTCCACAAATATCTCCAACAACATCACAACAAAAACTAGAAACTTTCTCACTGTTTTTCTTAAATTTAACAGCAATATCAGCACCCTTTACTTTTCTTGAATTCATAGAGTGAAATACCTTCTCATCACTTGCAGTTACACTAACACCAATAATATCAAATAAAATACCAATAGCAACAAAGACTAATGCTACTAATATTCCAAGAACAAGATTAAGATTAGGAACTGTTATTTCTGAAATAAATGATAATAAAATAGATAGGCAAAACGATATTGTAATTATTCTAATTACCCACTTTTTATCAACTAATTCTTTTTTTACTTTTTCTTTTCTTCTTGTTTGAACTTTTAAGTTTTCAAGTTCTGATAATTTTCTTTCTTTTTTAGATTTCATATTTTATTTATTTCTCCTTGATTGATTAAAAACTACTACTTTATCATTATCTTTAAACATTTTTTCTAATTCCAAAACGGCTAAATCATTTTCCTTACTCTTTTGATAATTTTCATCAGAAAAAACTGTTGCAGTTTCTGCAAGTTTTTCACCTCTATAAGGATCAAATGCAACAACATTTTCATAATCTTTATTGGCCTCTTGAATTTTTTTTACTTCTTTTTGGGTTCTTTTCCAATCTTCTTCATATTTATCATATAAAACTAAAGTATTGGGATTATTTCTTATTCTATCTAAAAATTCTATTAACTCAACTCTAGATACAGTAATTTTTTCTATTTTACCATTTACAAATACTGGTTTACCTCCGAATAAATCATCCATAGAATCACTCTCCATTTTAATTTTATCATAAATCCAAAAAAAATAGTAGTTTCCTACTATCCTATAATTAAATATTATAAATTAATGGCTATCAATACAGTAAACTTTGAGTCTTAGGTCAAGTAGGATTTCCCTAATTCTTACATATTCGTTACCAAATATGTGGTTCCCCTTTAAAAGAATTAATATGTAGTTACCTGTACATATGACTTGATTACCACTTAGTACCCACTGCAATCCTATATCAACGACATTCTAGGAGATTTCCTCACCAAGCTTTATTATTAATTCTTTTTTGCAGTAATAATTTCAAAACGCAATACTTATAATAGTTGGCCGACTATATAAGCAAGATCATTTATCCCGATATTACCACTCAAGACAAGCTACTCTACACATAACTTTCGCCACAATGTAGGTTCAAAGCCTAAGTCGTAATAAGTCCATCAGTATACACGTATAGGCTTACCACAAGAATAGGTCTCCATGAATACTGGGTCGTTTGTCGTATGCCATTACGAGCGCCCAGTACTCTAGCCCTCCAGCATCCACCCCAAACTGGGCGTAAGAAGCAAACACCAAAGGTTTCACAGATATGCTCTTTAACGGTTGTTTAATCCCGTCTTCATAATAAAGTGATTGACTAGAATAATGTGCCATCAATCATAGTCATGATTATATCATATTTTAACTTAAATGTCAACTTTACACTTTTAATTAACATCTTTCTCACTAAAAGTTATTGATCATTCTTTTTATTTTATGACAATATATATTGTAATTATTCATTAAAATATCTCTAAATTTTTTTCTTGTTTAATTTATCGAACATGTGTTATAGTTGGTTTGGAACATTTAGTTGTTGAGTGTCTACCTCTAATCTTTATAGAAAGGAGGTTTGATAATGATGAAGAAAAGAAACTTTGTAATCAAAGTTCTTCGATACATTACTATCATTTTATTTCTCCTTATCATTATGATAGTAGTAATAAAAAAATGACACTTAATTCAAAGCAATTGAATTAAATGTCTATCACATCGATGGGTAGACATTCAACTAAGCAAAAAACTGAATGTTCCCTTCTTTTATTTTATGCAAGAATACTTGCTACATACATAATAACACAAAATACTTGTGATTGCAAATCAAACTCAACTACTAGTTCGTGTTAATTATTACTATTTTATAGTATATTAAATACATGAAAGGAGAATCCCTATGGATCAGATAAGAATTGGAAAATTTATTAAAGAAAGAAGAAATTTAAAAAATATTACGCAAAGTAACCTTGCCTCTATTCTAGGAATAACTGATAGAGCAATTTCAAAATGGGAAAATGGAATTTGTATGCCTGATGTTGGAACAATACCAGAATTATGTAAAATATTAGATATTACAGTTAATGATCTATTTAGTGGAGAAATAGTTAAAATGAAAGATTATGATAAGAAACTAGAAGAAAATTTACTTGACTTGGCAAAAAAAGAAGAAGCCCAAAATAAAAAAATGATGATATATGAATATGTAATTGGATTTATATCAAGCATTACTTTTTTAGTTTTAATGTTTACCTTATCTTATGCTGTTGAAAATCAAGTTGTTAGAATCATTTTATTTATAATTGCTTTTCTAATACTAATTGTAGGAGTTTCATTTGCATTAAAAATTGAAACAGAAACAGGATATTATGAATGTAAGAAGTGTCATCATAAATATATACCAAGTTATAAAAGTGTTTATTTTGCGATGCACTATGGAACAACTAGATATTTAAAATGCCCTAAATGTCATAAAAAAAGTTGGAATAAAAAAGTCATGAAATAGAAAAAAATACTTAGCAAAAATAATTGTTAAGTATTTTTATTTTTCTTTGAGCATAAAACAATCATCTTGATGAGAATATATTATTCCTATAGCTTGCAAGTATGAATAAATAATTGTTGTACCTACAAACTTCATACCTCTTTTCTTTAAATCAGTTGAAATATCATCAGATAATTTTGAACAAGTTTTATCGCATTCATATATTATCTCATCATTAGTAAATTGTTTTAGATAATTATGAAAAGAACCAAATTCTTCTTGAATACTTTTAAATATTTTAGCATTACTAATACTTGCTTTTATTTTAAGCTTATTTCTAATAATATTTTTATTATTAAGTAGTTCATTTAATTTTTCATCATCATAATTAACTATTTTTTCAATATCAAAATCATCATAAGAATCTTTAAAAGACTTTCTTTTGTTCAAGACACACTCCCAAGAAAGTCCAGCTTGAAATGACTCTAGAATTAACATTTCAAACAAGTAATTATCATTTAAATTTAAAACTCCCCATTCATTATCATGATAAGAAATATAAGCTTCATTATTTAGATTACACCAACTACATCTTTTCATTTTGACCTCTTTTTTTAGGAAGATAAAATTCACTCATGTCAAGCCCTTCTATTTCCAATAATTTTACTTTACTATCTAGGTCTCCACCATATACTGTTAAATTTCCATCACTTTCTAAATATATTAAACCAAGTGGAGAATTATACTTACATCTATACAAATTCCTCACCTACTTTAATAAATAAACAATAGTATCGATTACATATTTTTTCATAGCCTTATAATCTAATTCTTTATGTTTATGATAAACAACCTCATGACAATAATTATCAACAATACCAATTATCATATGAATTTTTCCCTCAATACCACAAACATTTATATCATTGTTTTCAAGTATAATAGAAATTTTTTTAGTCATAGTCATTTCACTTTCATTAAATAAAGAAGCTACTTCTTTATCTAGACAACTCATAGCCATTAATTCTTCATGGGCATTTTTACTCATTGTATGAGTTTTAATAAAACTGTCTATCATATTAGAAATAATTGTTTCCAAATTTTCTTTATCAAAATCTTTTGTATCTAAAATATCTATCATAGGAAACATTATCTTATTAGAATAATCTTTAACACCTTCTAGAAAAATATCTCTTTTATCTTTAAAATATTGATAAATTATTCCTGTTGACACATTAGCATATTTAGCAATATCAACACAACTAACATTGTGATATCCCCTATTACACATAAGTTCAAAGCCTTTTTCTATTATTCTATTTTTCTTTTCAATAGAGTTTTTCTTGATTGGTTCTCTTACCTTTCCCATTTAAATCACCTACTTTTAATATTTCAAAAAGAGTATATTATTATTTTAACATACTCTTTCTATTTTCTAAATAAATTATTTATTCATTACCTTTTAGACTAGTTACCATATCTATAGAATTAATCTTTCTTGATAAAAATCTAGATACTATATAAGAAACTAAGAATGTACCTACTATAGCATAAATATAAGTCATAATACTAATACTTGCGCCAAAATCATAGCTTTCTTCTATAGCTGTTTTAAATAACCAATCTGTTAAATAGTATCCTGCTGGTAAACCTAAGATAATAGATATTACTGCAATAATATTATTTTGTTTAATAAATATTTTTCTAATTTGTTTATCTTTAAATCCTAAGACTTTTAATGTTGCGAACTGATATTGTTTTTCAGTATATGATAATACTCCCATATTATAGATAATTACAGCACCTAAGATAATTGCAATACCTATAATTAAAACAATCATGGTTTTCATTGTAGATAACATTTTACTCATACCTTCCTCTAAAGAGGCAAGATCTTGAATCAATTCGACATTTTTAATTTCCTTAGTATTTTTTAAATTCTTATTTGTATATAAAGAGTCAGGTTGATAAGTATTACCTAGTTTTTCATAATATTTTCTAGTAATAGTCATATTTTGATTTTGAGGATCTTTATTAAATCCAATAATTTTTGACTTATAGTATTTATCATTTCCAACAAGACGCCATGTAATAGTATCACCTAATTTATAACCTTCATTTTTAGCTAATTTATAAGTTATGTAAACACCATCTTTTTGACTAAGCTTAATAAAATTTTTCTTATTATCAACAAATCTAACTTTATCATTTGCATCAGTAATAAAAACATTATTTGTTGTTTTATTTCCTTTAGAATCTTTTATTTCAATTAAATTAGATTTAGAAGTACTATTTCCATATTTAGATTTTAAACTTTCTAAGTCTTCTTTAGAAATATCTTCTTTTAAATTTAATTTATAATCAAAATTATATAAATCTCTAAATTGTAATTTTACAAAAGAGTTAAGACTATCCAACATTCCAAATGCACATACAATTAACATACAGCAACCTGTGATACCAACAATTCCTGTTATAGTTCTAACTTTATTTCTAAGCATATCTCTAAGGTTCCACTTGCTAGAAAATTTTAATTTTTTAAATACTTTTTTAGTAGTTAAGTTAATAGATGCTGTTTTTACCTTTGGAAAATCTTTTCTTAATGTTTCTGCTGGAGTTTGATTTAATTGCTTACGGCATGCTAAGAAACTTACTAATATTACAGCAAAAATAACGGCTATAGCACAAATAAATGAGGCAATTTCTAAAGATGGAGCTCCATTTGGTATTTCAAAGAAACTCATCTCAAGATTAATAAAAATATTACCAATTCCATAGTAACCTGCAATAATACCACAAATAGCTGCCATCAATGAAATATAAAAACCATAACTCATATAATGTAAGAATATTTTATAATCTTTAAATCCTAAAGCTTTTAAAGTTCCAATTTGAGTTCTTTGATTTTTAACTACACGTGTCATTGTTGTAATAACTGAAAGCATTGCAATAAAAATAAATAATCCAGAAAATACCCCAATATAAGTTTTACCTTCATCAATTTCTCCTTGATACTGTTTGTAAGATTCTGAATCTTCAATTTTAATAATAGCTTTAGCATTTTCAACATTCTTTTCAATATCATCTTTTACAGAAGAAGTATTTTTCTTTTTATCAACATCTACCATAACATAGTTAAATACTAATTCGTCTTTATAGTTAAAATTCATTTTTTCTAAAGTTTTCTTATCAACACCTAACTTATCCATAGCTTTTTGCTCTATATATGAAGCAAGCTCATTTGCAGAAAGATAAGCAAATCCAAACTCACCATGATCTGGATATAGTTCTGACTCATCTTTAACATCGTAAACATGATCAGGAACATTAATAAATCCAACTATTTTTTCTTTAAAACTATAACCATCATATTTAATAGTTATTTCATCACCTATTTTTAGTTTATTTTCTTCTGCATAAAAATCATCTAACCAAACACCTTTTTTATTAACATCGAATTTTTCACCCTTTACAATGTAAAATTGTGAAATATTATTTGATTCAATAAAATTAGCAAGTAAAGTTTTATCATTATCTGTTGTAGCAGTTATAGATAATTTTCTTTCTGCATCTTTAACATGATTAATTTTCTTGATATCATCTAAATTATTAGTAGTAAAGTTGGCACCAATTACATTTAAATCTTGTAGGTTGTTTTCTTTATAAAACTTATCGGCAGTTTTTTGCATTCCCATCATGTAACTTTCAATACCTGTATAAGCTAAAATTCCGATAAATACCATTAAGAAGATTGTAATAAATTGACTAAGATTATTTTTGATATCTCTAAGCATTTTTCTTCTTAACATATTACCACACTACCTCATCAATATTTTTTGGTTTTTTATTTTCAACAACACTATCAATTTGACCATTTTTAATTCTAATAACTCGATCAGCAATTTCAGCAATTAAAGCATTATGTGTAACAATAACTACTGTATTTTCTCCATTGTTAGCATCACAACATTTCTTTAATAGTTTTAAAACTTCAACACCAGTTTTTGAATCAAGGGCTCCTGTTGGTTCATCACATAATAAAATCTTAGGATTTTTAGCTATAGCACGAGCAATTGAAACTCTTTGTTGTTCTCCTCCTGATAATTGATTTGGGAATTTTGTTAAATGTTTTTCAAGACCAACGTCTTTTAAAATATTTTTAGCACTACGTGGTCTTTTTACGATATCTTTTACAATTTCAACATTTTCTAAAACAGTTAATGTTGGTAAGATATTGTAAAATTGAAAGATAAAACCAACGTTTTCAGCACGATATTCACTCATTTCATTAGCATTATACTTTTCAATATTTTCTCCATCAATAATAATATTACCACTAGTAGCTTGATCCATTCCTCCTAGTAAATTTAATAATGTTGATTTACCAGCACCACTAGGTCCTAGAATAACAACAAATTCACCCTTAGGAATTTTAAAACTTATACCATCTAAGGCATTATACTTTTCATCACCAATAAAGTAAGTCTTAGTGACATTTTTAAATTCAATAAAATCTTTCATTTCTACTCTCCTTCTATATATAAAACATTTTATGTGAAACTTCTTTCATATAAAATTATATTCTTTTTTCTATAAAAAATCAACGCTAAATTGAAAAAAGTTTCATATTAAATATTTTTTAATTTCAGCTTTAAAATACAATTTTTATTAACAAGTTTTCTTATATAAAAAGAAAAAAATGACAAGTCAGTTGTCATTTTTTCAAAATTTATACATAATAATTATTTTCTTTTTGCTAATACAACAGAATCACCATTTTGATTTTGTTTACTAATTAAGTCATGTTTTTTTAGTATTTTTTCAAAATAGTTTTTATCAATGAAATTAACATCTATGAAAAATCCTCCCTTAACATTACCATCAAGTGCAATTTGTCTAATACTAGCATTTTCAGAAACATTTTGATAATTCATTGCAAAATCAGCTGAATGTGGTGATGATGGATCAACTATCCATGGATTCTTTTGATTAATTTTATCTAATTCATCTTGATTTATAAGCCTACTATAACTAGACCTACTTAAGTATGAAATAACTTCTACATCATTTTCATCTCTTACTCTATTCATCAACTTGTTTAATATATTTGTTTGATAAGATTTACCATTTATACTGGCTGATAAAGCAACTCTTGTATCAACGTTATTACCATTTACATATATTTGATCTTCTACATCTATAGCAACAGGAAGTACAAAGTAATCTCCTGTACTAAGATTTGTTAAGGCATTTTTAATAAAATTAGCTTCAATATTAATATCATTTTCATCTGTAGCTTGAGAATAATAATAGAATCCATAAGGAATTTGTTTTTCCTCACAAACAGCTACCATAGACTGTAAGTTAGATAAATAGCTATAATTTTCAGAAGCTAGTATTGCTTGTTCACTACTTCTGCTTGTATATGTAGCACCTAGTTTAAAAATAACAAATTTTGCCTCAGTCATTCCTGTTAAATCTTTACTAACACTATAGCCTACACTATTATAATCATAACTATTAGAAACTAAATTTTCAAAAGCTGATGCTGATATTGTATTTTGAACATCAATTCCAAAGTATCCTTGTTTAGATCCTTCAGCATCAAAATTAATTGTTGAAGATTCTGAATTATTATCTAGCTGATAGTCTTTTTCTATATCAGTTAAGTATTGTGATGCTACATAACCCGTAGTACCATTAATTAAGCTTACTTTTAACCATTCAATATTATCTTTCTTTGTTGGTTCTTCTATTGAATCTTTAGTAGTATAAACTGTTGTACCATTTTCAATATTTGAAACTATTTCACCATCTAAACTTGGTTCTTTTCTTAACTTCAAATCAATATTATGAGCTTTTGATGTATCAACAATTTTCATAATAATTGGACTTTTTTTAGCTGAATCATTATTTGTTGAAGAATAGTTTTCATTTGTAGGAGATTCTATAAGATAGTGATGTACATCATCTGCATTATACCATGTTGCTGCAACATAACCTGTTCTTACTCCTTCTTGAGTATTAACCGCAACATAAAACCAGTCATAAGTGCCATCACTGTAAGAGGAAACATTAGGTATTAATACAACCTCTTCTCCATTATTCATATTATAAATAATTTCAGAATTAGTATTAGCATCACTTCTAAGTTTTAATGGAGTTGCACCTGTTCCTAAATTAACATTAAATCGCTTTCCTTTGATACTATCGTAATCGGTTGGTATAACGTAATCACTTACAATATATCCGTGTTTTAGTTCTTTATCTTCATAAGATATTGCTTCTTTCCATTCGTATGAATTATCTTTTGAAGTTTCGGGTATACTTGAAGTTGCAACATATGAGCCAGATTTTAGTAAAGTGGCATTTTCTGTATCATGATTAAGTTCTTTTTTATCATCTTCTCTTAACCATAATCCACTTTTAGCTGAAACAATACTAGTTTCATCTAGAATATCATCATTTTTAACCTCAACAGTATCTATTGCTTCATCCTCTAAATACTTACCATCCATATAACCTGTAATCATTTCTCCATTTTCATTGATAATTACAGTTTTATATTTTTTGCCATCTCTTGTTGTTTCTTTGGTAACAAGCGCTACTAACTGAGATGAATCATTTGTTTTTATTTCTAGTTCTTTACCATTCTCATCAAGTAGTACTGCTTCATTGTCATATTCGTCATTAAGGTCAACTAAATAAATTTTATTATTATTTTTCGAACAATTTCGTGCTGTTAATATAAAAGTTCCCATTATTACTGCCCCAAGAGCAAGTTTTCCTTTTCTTTTAAAATCAGAGATATTTATTCCTTTTTGTTCAAGGTTTCTAAAATCAGTATTCATCATAACAACCCCCATAGTTAAGATGAGCTGATTATACCATATTTTTGAAAAAAAATCAAGCAAAACTATTGCTTGGTACATTTATTTAATTGAAATAACTATGATTGTACTTTTAACTTTTCATAGCTTTCATCTTAAATAGAAAAAATAGATAAATTTTCTTTTTGTTAAATTTTATCCATTTTCCATTCATTTATTATTTTAACGCATTATAAATTATCATTTAGACTTTCATAAACTTCTTTTAGTTTTTCTCCTATATTCCTTAAATCACGTTCTTCTGCTATCTTATAAGCTTCTTTCGTTAAATTAGGTAATTCACCACTTAATATTTTCTTTATTTTTATTTCGAATTCATCTACATCCTTAGCTTTATAAACATTCTTTCCATCTTCCAACCAATCTTCAAATATTGGAATATCTCTAATTATAGAAGGTGTTTTACATGCACAAGCTTCAATTATAGGAATGCCTTCAGTTTCTTCCAAAGTTGGAAATAAGTATAAATCACAACCTGATAAAGCATTTCTTATTTCAGCCTGCTCTACATAACCTGCAAAATAAAGATTATCTAGTTTTGTATTTACTGCTTTAACAACATTTTTTCCAGCTGCGGCTAAAGGACTATAGCCAAACCAAATAAATTTATATTCAGGCAATCTTTTAGCAAGTTCTACAAAATCTATTATTCCCTTTCTTTCAATATAAAGTCCAATACCAACAATTACTTTTTCATTATCTTTTATTCCATATTGTTTTCTGAATAATTTACCCTTTTTACTATTTTTCTTAAAAAGGTCTAAATCAATTCCATTTGAAATGGCATAAATTTTTTTATTTTCTAAATGTTTATAAGAAGATATCAACTTTTTAGAATATGGTGTTGGTGTAATTAGGCAATCTCCTATTTTATAACATGAAACTAACCACCATTTAAAAAACTTTGCTGTTTGTTTTGACAAAATAAAACCATTTTTATAGTCTTCTTCTGTAGAATGAGCATGATATACAACTTTTTTACCACGGAGTTTTGCTACTTTAGCAACAAAAAAAGATTTTATAAAATAAGTATTTATATGTAAAATATCATAATCTTCGTGTTTGTTTAAAGTATAATCAACACCAGCTAAATCTAGGGCTTTCTTTTGATGTTCAATAGCCTTACCCAAACCACTTTTTCTTATTGCTCTAAGACCCTCAGTATATAACAATACTTTCAAAGATATCACCTCGTTCTTAAATTATAACACTATTTAGAAAATATTACTAACTCTATTTTTAACTATTCTTACTACATTTCTTACAAAAACTTTCATTTTGCATATAAGCACCACAATGAGGGCATCTGTCATTTCTTATAGTTGTTGTCATCAAAGACATCTCTTTCAATTTTTTGTTAGCCTTAATAAATAAAATAATAGTAAAGAAAAAGAATAAATAATACATAACATAACTATTAGAATACACCATATAATCATATATTCCATGAAGCGTAATTGGTACTAATAAACTCAAAAATAAATACTTATTCTTTAACTTTTTATTATTGTTAATATCTGCAAGTTTTGCAAAAGATAAATAATATCCCATAAATACAGCAACAGATGCATGAGTAGGCACTGCAAAGAAAAGTCTTGAAATTGCTACTTGTATTCCACCATCAAAAATAAACAATATATTCTCTATTAAAGCAAATCCTAAGGATACAAATACTGAATAAACAATCATGTCATATAATTCATCATATTCTCTATCATGGTATGATAATATATATGTAAATAAAAACTTTGAAATCTCTTCAATTAAAGAAATCATAACAAATGTATATATAAGTAATTTAATACTTCCAAATTCTTTTATATTGCCATTAAATACAGGAAAAAAACTACGTAAAACATTTGATATAATAACTGTTAAAATAACAGCACAAAATCCACCTAAAAAAAGTTTTAGTAATAATAATTTTGGTTCTTTTTTATTGTCTTTTGAATAAGTATAATAACCTAAGATAAAGATTGGTAATAGAGCTAAAATTAAAAGTAATAACGTTTTATACATGAAATACCACTCCACATAAATCATATCATAAAAATTATTTTTAAAGAAAAAAAAGATATAATTTTTATCTTTTATTTACACTATTATATTCACTTTTTACCTCTTTAATCATCTCTTCTGGAGCATCCATTTCCTTTAAGATATTTATTTTTGCTTCTTCTGGAGTATCAGCACTATCTAAAATAGTACCAAATTCATCTGGAGATATTCCTAATTCCTTTTTTGCCCATGTCGAAACAACAGTATTTGAAGGTGACATACCAGTCTCTTTTATTTCAGCTACTGTTGATGCTATATCATTTACTTCTTTAACTGTAGCTTGATAAGGATTATCGATTATTCTTTTTAATTGTTTTATTTCAGCTAAAGTTACTTCATTTTGATCTAATTTTTTTATAACTTCCTTGGCTGTTTTTATATTTGCTTGTTTTTTGTCATTAAAGCTCTCTAAATTCATATCTATACACCACCTTCTTTTTTGTATTAATATTATATAACAAATATTATATTTTTATTTACTAATTTAATACATTTTACATAATTTTACAAAGAAAAAAGTTCAATAAATGAACCTTTATTATCATTTAAACTTTTTTCCCTTATTAACATTATAGTAATAGATATCTGCTCGTCTTTGTTTTTCTAATGCCTTTGCACGTGTATTTTCTCTTTTATTGATATGTTCATTCTCTTTTATCTTATCTACAACTTGGAAATCAACTTCTTTTTTATCCTTATTAGCATAACTTACTCTTAGATTAAGTCTATCTCCTAAATAATAATCTTCTTGATTATCTAAAGATATATAGGATAACGTCTCAGGATAATAAACATACTTACCTTTTAAATCTTTTTGTCTGACACGACCTTCTATCATGTTATCTAATTCTATTTGCATTCCATCATTATAAATTTCTACTACAGTTCCTGTAAACTCTTCTCCAATATGATTTTCCATGTATTCAGCAACTTTCATTAACTCAACCATTCTTTCACATTCATCTGCAGCACGTTCTCTTTCAGAAGATGTTTTTGCTATTTCTACTAGTTCGTTTTTCCATTTTTTCTTTAGCTTATCTTTATCCTCATCACTGAAATGAAAATCTTTAACTAAACGATGATTTGTAGTATCAGGATATCTTCTAATTGGTGATGTAAAATGACAATAATAACTGCTTGCTAAACCATAATGACCTAAATTTTCACTACTATAAAAAGCCCTTCTAAAACTTCTTAACAACTTAGTTTTCATCATATCAGATAAAGAATCAGAACTATTAATACTACTTGCTAATTTTTGGCCTAAATCTTTATCATTTATACTAAAATTACTCTTATATCCAAGTGTTTTAAGCATATCTAAATACTCTTGTAGTTTTTCTTCTTTTGGTTCTTCATGGTTACGGAAAACTAATGGATATTCATTTCTAAACATATCTTCTGCAATAGTCTCATTTGTGATTAACATAAATTCTTCAATAATTGATTCTGCTCTTCCTTGATATCTTTTTGAAAAATCTGCTACTTGACTTTTATCATCCATTATAAGCTTTAGTTCAGGTTTATTTATTTCTACTGCCCCACGTTCTTTTCTTTTTTCAAATAGTTTATTAGATAGTTCCTCCATATTTTTTAAAGTATCAACATGAGAAGAGTATCCTTCAGAGATAATTCCATCTTCTAAAATCATATTTACTTTTTCATAACTCATTTTTATGTTTGATTTAATCACACTTTTATAAATATTATATGATGTTCTATTTCCGTTTTTATCAAATTCCATGATACAAGATAGTGCCAAACGTTCTACATTAGGATTTAAGGAACAAATTCCATTAGAAAGCTTATGTGGCAACATAGGAATAACAGTATTTGCTAAATAACTACTAGTTCCTTTTCTTCTTGCTCTTAAGTCAAGTAAACTTCCCTTTTTAACATATTCACTAACATCTGCTATATAAACACCTAATTTGTAACCACCATCTTTTAATAATTCCAAACTAACTGCATCATCTAAGTCTTTAGCATCTTCCCCATCAATAGTGAAAATCTCTTTATCAGTAAAGTCCATTCTTCCTATTTTATCAGTGGCTAATACTTTTGTTGGAATACTATCTAGTTCTTCTAATTCTTCTTTTGTTATCTCATTATCAATGTTATATTTGAACGCTTCCATTAAAATATCAACACCAGGATCATCCTTGTGCCCTATTTCTTTGACAATATTTCCAACATAAAAATTATCATTTCTTTTATCTGTACAATTAACTACTACTTTTTCCCCTTCAATATAGTTATCACCATCTAAAGCTATAATCAATTTTTGTTTAGATTGTTCTTCTGGCACTACATAGTAGTTTTCTCCATCTTTTTTTATTTCTCCAAGGATATTATCAATATTTCTTGAAATAAGTTTTTGAACATAACAAGTTTTTTCTTTTGACACTGGAAAGATATCAACTAAAACAATATCACCATCAACAATTTTAGATGAACATTCGAAAGATATAGGATATGTATCTTCTCCAGAAATAATTATTCCATTGCCATCACGAAATGGATGGTACTTTCCAACTCTAAAACTTGTTTTTCTTATTGGAATGTATTTGCCACTAGCATTAACAATCAATTCATAGTTTTTAACCTTATCATCTATTAATCTTTTTAATTCATCTTCATCAACTTCACCCAACATTTGAGCCTTTTCTAGAATTTTTTCAAAGCTCACTGGCTTCTTGATTTTTTTCAAATAGTTTTCAATTTCAATCATAAATTATCCCCCTACTACAAATAAGTAATTACAAAATTACTACTTATAAGTTTATTTTAACATATAACATCAAAGATGTTAAAGTTTTTATTTTTAATTTTTAGATAAATTTAATCGTTTATCTTTAATTTTATCTTATTTTTTGTATATGCATTATAAAGATTTATATTATCATATATCATTCACCTACAGATAATAGGTTAATAATATCTTTTTCTGTTAGAGAAGATAATGATTCACTATCATTATTATCTTCTTACCAATATCCTTACTTTTTATAGTAAACTACATAAGAAAAATAGCACTCAATCTAGCATAGATTAAGTGCTTTACCATAAATTTCTTTTTATTTTATACAAATCTCTTTGATGTATAAATAACATATTTATTAAATAAATATTAATTTGTTCTTATAAGATTAACATACCAATTAATTTTTCCACTCCATGCGGTTGATGCTGCATATCTTGGAGCAATTGCTTCAACTGTAGTTCTACCTTTAGAAAAATAATTATAATATAAATTTTCAATATGTCCAATTATACCATCATCAAGTGTAGCATAATATTTGTAACTTCCACCGCCACAACCAGGGGCACCTTTTTGACCACCTACGTTATTACATTGTTTTACAAGCATACTACAATTATATTTACATCCTGTTTCATGAAGTATTATAGCAGTAACAATATAAGGATCAACACCTAATTCTATACATTTACTAGCAATTAAACTACCTTTACCACTAAGATAACCATTACCTAAGTTTCTATTAATCTTTTCACCTAATTCTTCCAAAGTCATACCTTCATATACTTCAACTCGTGGTGGAATATAAACAGATTGTGGTACTTGTTCCATATTTAACTCAACTATCTTATTGTCATATACTTTATCATTAGAAACAATTTCAGCCTTTTTAATACGATTAGCTGAAGACATATTTATAACACTAACAATATCCATAGCATTATTTTTCACACTGTTTTTTATATCAAATGAATCGTTTTCCTCTAGAACAGTAGCAATACTAACCATAAGTATTCCAACTATTGATAAGGTAATACCAACAACTCTTGATTTCATATAATAAATTCACCTCAATTTGTATTAAAAATACAATCTAACATTTGACTAACTAATAAGCAAATGTTAGGAGTATTTTAGCATATTTTTATGATTTAGTCAATTTACACCCTAAGATGTAAATAAAAGTGTAAAATAAACACTAGATAATTATGATTAGTTTTCTTATTTTTATTTATGTTAAAACTTTATATATATTACTATAAAAACTACAATCTAAAATTATATACCTTATACATGTTGTCACTACCTTGATGTCTATATTTTATTATTAGATACATTAATCTAAAGTTCATCAATATTTTTATTAGAAAAAAATGAACTTTACTTATAAAGAACAAAAGAATTAACTTAATAGTTAACTCTCTATTTTGAAAGAACCTTACAAATAAGCTCTGATATTTCAGATTGATTTTCAACAGGTAGACCTTCAATAAGTCTTGCTTCTGCATATAATATTTTTGTATATTCTTCTAGTAACTCTTTATCGTTTTTGTATAAATTTTCTAACTTTTCTGCAATAGGATGACTTTCGTTGATTTCTAATATTTTTTCAGAAGAAATTTTTTCATCAGTAGGCATAGCATTAATTACTTTTTCCATTTCTACGGAAACATTTCCTTTAGTAGATAAACATACTGGATGATTTTTAAGTTTATTAGTATAACGAATTTCTTTTATATCATCTTTTAAGAAACCTAACATTTCTTTAAACATTTCACTGTTGTTTTTGTTTTTCTCCTCTAATTCTTTTTTCTCTTCTTCACTATCAACATTAACATCTTCACTACAGATATTAGCAAACTTTTTACCTTCATATTCCATTAGTACTTGAAGACAAAATTCATCTACATATTCAGTTAAATATAGGATTTCATAACCCTTATCTTTGATTGATTCAACTTGAGGAAGAGTATTAATCTTGGCAATACTTTCACCGCATGCATAATAAATCTTATCTTGAGCATCTTTCATACGAGAAACATATTCTTTTAATGTTACTAATTTTTCTTCAGTTGATGAATAAAACATAATTAAATCTTTTAAAATATCTTTATTCATTCCAAAGTTATTATAAACACCAAACTTTAATTGCATTCCGAAGTTTTTAAAGAAATTATCATATTTTTCTCTATCTTCTTCTAACATTTCTTCTAATTCTTTTTTTATTTTTTTCTCAATACTCTTAGCAATTAACTCTACTTGATGATCTTCTTGTAAAGTTTCTCTTGAAATATTTAGACTTATATCTTCACTATCTACTAATCCTTTTACGAAGCTAAAATAATCAGGTAATAATTTTTCACATTTTTCCATGATTAGTACCCCATTTGAATATAAGGCAAGTCCTTTTTCATATTCTTTTGTGTAATAATCATAGGCAGCATGATTTGGTATAAACATAAGTGATTTATAACTTGTCATACCTTCTACAGATGAAGTTATTACTCTAGCTGGATCTTCATAATCATGATAAGTATCGGTATAGAAATGATTATAGTCATCATCACTTACTTCATTCTTATTCTTCTTCCAAATTGGAACCATACTATTTAGAGTTTCTTCTTCAAAAACATCTTCATATTCATCTTTTGTACCAGCTTTTAATTTAGAAGTTTTCTTCATCATTATAATTGGATAAGTAATATAATTAGAATATTTTTTTACTAGTGTTTCCAACTTATATTGATCTAAATACTCACTATAATTAATTTCTTCAGTATCATCTTTTAAATGTAAGATGATTTTAGTTCCATAACTATCATAATTAGCTTCTGTAATAGTATAGCCATCTGCTCCATCACTCTTCCAAATATAAGCTTTAGCTTCACCATACTTTTTACTGATAACTTCAATTTCTTTAGCTACCATAAAGGCAGAATAAAATCCTACACCAAACTGTCCAATAACATCAATATCTTTTTTCTTTTCATTTTCAAGTCTAAACATTTCTGTACCTGACTCTGCTATTGTACCAAGATTTTTTTCAAGTTCTTCTACATTCATACCAATGCCATTATCAGTAACAGTTATTGTTCTTTCATCTTTATTGAAACCTAAATCAATCTTAAAATCTTCTTTTTTCAATTTAACATTTCTATCAGTTAGTGAACGATAATACAATTTATCTATCGCATCACTAGCATTAGAAATTAATTCTCTTAAAAATATCTCTTTATTTGTATAAATTGAATTAATCATAAGATCTAATAGTTTC
>JAUNMG010000004.1:30087-69041 GCA_030531905.1 bacterium
ATATCCCTAACAATTAGATACTAACACCATAATTAGCACTTGTCAAGTGTGATTGCTAATTTTAAAAAAAAAGAAAACAGAAACATATTGAATCTGTTTAATTTTTTTCTACACTAACAAAATAATAATTATTGTTGCTATCTTTTTTAAATGTATATTTATATTCAGAATATTTAGTGTAATTTGATTCATTTATACTAAAATCTTCTGATATATTTTCTTCTATCTTTGTTATATCTCCATATGTTGAAGTATCATCTGCTGATGTAGCATACCCAATATTTACATATACATAAGCATTATCATCTTTCGTAGTGAATTTATTTTTATATAAATATACACTTCCATCACCAGTACCACCACATTGTCTTGAATAATAATATACATTATTTTTACTATCATAAGTAAAGAATGGACATAATTTTATTGAATGATTATTTACCTTTTCCCCAAATAACAATTGATATCTATTCTCAACATGCACACTAGAAATTTGTTTTTCAGCAATATCATTAATACTGCCAGTTTCAACATATGGTTTAAAAAAAGCTTTAACCTCATCAGACATATTCTCATATGGAACTGATAAATTAACATAGTTTTTTTCCAACGAATTTAAAGTAATATCTAGTTTATCATCATCACTTAATTGCTTATCATAAATATTCCTAAAATTATAAGAATCTATTTCAATAGATTTATTTAAAGCATCATTAAATTTTTCATAACCAGTAAAAATACGTGCTGTATTTAAATATGTGATTTTTTCTGATAAATCATTAATTAATAAATTATCAGATATTAGAGTCTCTTTATCACTTTTTATAGTTTCTTTCTTTTTGTTTGTTTGATTATTATTTTCCTTAACCATTAATTTATCATATGCTATATATGAACATGCACCAAGTAATAACAAAGAAAGTATTACAATAACAACTTTACTACCAATCGACTTCTTTTCTTTTATTTCATTTTCCATCATACACTCTCCTTAGTTTTAAGTATATCACAAATAATTTTCCATAAAAATAAAAAGACATAAAAATAATTATTTCTATGTAAATTAGACATTTTCTAAATTAAAATCTGGAATAAAACTTTCTTCTTGAGTATCCCCTTCTTGAATAAAAGCATTAACTAGCCCCAAATCACAAGCATAATTAACTACATCATCATATTCTTCGTCTAAAACTTTATGATTTAATTCTTCATAAACATATTTTTCAATTGGAGTATACTGATTCATAATGCTTATATAAATATTATCCTTATAAGTATCATATAGATATTTAATTATTTTTTTAGCATCTTCTCTTAATCCTGGAAGTAATAAAATTCTAACTACTAATCCCTTTTTTAAAATACCATCCTCTATTACTGGTTTACCTACTTGTTTATACATTTCTTCTATAGCACTACTAGCATATTTAAAATAATCCTTACAATTAGAATATTTTAGTGCGTATTTATCATCGAAATATTTTAAATCAGCAAGATAAATATCTACTAAAGAATCCATCATCTTTATAGTCTCAACATTTTCGTAACTACTAGTATTATAGACTATAGGAATAGTTAGTCCTTCTTTTTTTGCTTTTAATATTCCCTTTCTTATTAATGGTACATAGTGTGTAGGAGTAACTAGATTAATATTATGAACATTTCTTTTTTGTTGTTCTAAAAGAATTTCTTTAAACCTTTTAATAGAAATTTCTTTGCCATAACCATCTCTTATTTTTTTATTCTGACAAAAAATACAACCTAAATTACAATTTGTAAAAAAGATTGTACCACTACCCATAACTCCAGAAATAAATGGTTCTTCATACATATGAGTAGATACTAAAGAGACTTTGATTTTTGCATTTGCCCTGCAATAACCAAGTTTTTCATATCTATCAACACAACAATTTCTTGGACATAACCTACATTTTCTCAATATATTCATATTACCACCTAGACATTTATCTTCTATCATAAAGTGATTTTACTTTTTGTCTAGTTTTTATCTTATCATAATCTTTGCTATTTATAAAATCATTATAAGATGTTCTTCCTCCTAAGAAATAATATACTCTATCTTCTGTTTCATAAAAAGGCTCTCCAAAAAAACTAAAACATCTGTTAGCACTAATATTTTCTTTAGAAGTATCAGCTACTAAATACTTATTTGAATAATCACTGTCAAGTAGAGAAATAATTGCTCTTTTAGCAAGACTTTGATTACAAAATTCTTTTAATATTGCTATATCCAAAAATAAAGTTTTATCTAAATTTTCATTTATTAGGTTTAAAAAACCTATGGTTTCTTTATCATTAAGTTCTATTTTTGAAATAAATTCAGCTGCATCAAGTCTATCATAACGTTCATAAAAAATAGTCCTTATATCAGTATCGTTTCCATTCATTATACTTACTACTTCTAATCTTGTTTTATCTTCTGGTGTGGTTATTAGTTTAATTCTATCACTATCAAATACTTGTCTCATAAAATCCGTCCTTTCAAACTACTTGAATAGTCTAACATAAATTTAGGTTTAAATCAATAAATTTTTCTTCACAATAACTGGTATTAGTGTTATAATAGCAAGCAATTATGGAGGTAATATTATGAAGTACAAATATGAGTATAAAGTTAATAATGCTGACCTTAAGAAACTTATAGTTCTTACTAATAGTATCTATAGTATATATATGAATAACAAATTAAATCAAGATACTAGAAAAAAATATTTAGATTTGGCTAGAGATGAAGAAAATAAAGTTTATAATAAACTCGAGGTAAATAAAGATAATGTAGAAGATATCTTAGAACGCTTTTCTATTCTTTTGGAGATGTCTTCTTATAATGACAATATTAAAGAGCAGCTTGCTTATAGAGTTGAAAATTATCTCATTTTTCTAGCACACAAATATCCATTTAAATCAACTTCTAAAAACTATTCTGTTGCTGAAAATGAAGATATTAATTCTATAGCTGAACAAGCTACTTTAGATTATATAAAATACACATTTAAACTTACAAAAGATAGTTTATATACTACCAAAAGCAAATTAAAAATGAAAAAAATTAACAAAATATTAAACAATTTACGATTTAACAATAAAGTTATTGAATTTATTGATGAAGATAACATATCTATGAATGGTAGAAATCTTTGTCTTTTACTAGGTCATAACAAAACTTCAGTTGATGTTGTATACCAAAATGTTTGTATTAATAATATTAATGATTTAACTAATATTTGTCTTGGATTCAATAATGAAGTTTTAAAAAAACAAAATAATCAAATTGAATTAGAATACTATATAAATTGCATGAGAGCTAATTTATATTTATTAAATAAGGATGAAATAAGTTTTATAATTAAAAGTTTTTATGATAGAATTTTAAAAAATGATAATTTAAATGATGTTAAAACAAATTCATCAATAAGTTTAAATATGATGGTAGATTCTATTAAGACTGTTGCTACAGAAAAAAACGTTACCGAAAAAGAAAGTAAAAAATTAAAAAACAACAAATAGATTTATTCTAAATGTTGTCTTTAGACTACTAATTTAGTAGTCTTTTAATTTGATGTAGTTTTCTTCTTAGTATGAGTTAGTTTTAATATTTTAAATAATTCATTATAACAATCTCTATAATTATTAGTAATATCATCTATTAATAACCTATACTTTTCTTCGATATTTTTCTTACTAATTGGATATATTTCTTCATATAAATAGTTTATTTTTTCATACATTCTGTGTCTTTTAGCATGTTTTAATTCTCTTAGTAAATAATTTTTGCGATATTCTTCTTCTCTTGTTAAGTACTTTGAACTGTTATTTTTCTTTATTACTTTATATTTAATATTAGCTAGTTTTACTTCATTACTAATTTCTAATATTTCTTCTTCTTCATCTAATAAAAGAAAGCTTTTAAAAAGTGATTTTCCTTCCTTATTAAACTCAACTCCTAAAACCTTATATCCATCTGTTAATAGACAAGCATAGTCAATTACGCCTATCCTATCAGGATTAAAAACTTCTGTTTTTTGATAAATTGTACTTAAAAATTCTTTATCAACAATAACTGTATCATTAATAAATGAATCCAAACTATTACTAGTAATTTTAATCATTGGTATTTTCTTTATATGTTCAACATCATCTCTATTATTCCATTCAAAAAATTCATACACATGCTCACTATCTAAAAGATTTAGTAATATATCATATACGTTTAACATTTTATTTTCCCCTTTCTATTAACAACAATAATTTCTATTAATAATCCTATAACAAAGTACCAACACTCATATCTAGTTACTAGAAATTCAAAATACTCACTTAGACTATAGCCGAAAGTTAATAAGTTTTTGTAGACAGTTATATAAGAAAGACCTATTACCATTAAACAAAAACCTATGATAAAAAAAATAATTCTAGATAACATAAATTCTCCTTACTTATATTTATGAAACATCTAATTATAGTATACAAATAAACTCTCTTAAATATACAAAAAAAAGACTATTCTTTATCGTCAGATAGTCCTAATTTATTTACTTCTACTTTATTAATTGTTTCAAACTTTTTAGTGATTTTATCAGTAGTAATTGATACGTTTTCCACATCTCTATTAACAGCTTGAATACTACGAGATAATTTATCCCATCTTTCTCTATATCTTGAAAATTCAAGTCCTAATTTATTTAATTCTTCATGAATAATTGAAGTGTATTTATCTCTTTCAATATTTTTTACAATCATTTCAACAACTGTTAAGGTTGAAATTAAAGTTGTTGGCGAGGTTATCCAAACATGTTTTTTATATGAGTATTCAATAATATCAGGATGATAAGCATTAATTTCCGCAAAAATTGCTTCTGCTGGTAAAAACATAATAGCTTGATTTGAAGTTTCCCCAGGAATAATATATTTACTACTGATGGCATCTATATGTTTTTTAACATCCATCTTAAATAGTTTTTCATATCTTGCTCGCTCTTCAGCCGATAAATTCTTATCAACCATTAATTGATAATTTTCAAGTGGGAATTTTGAATCTATCGCAATAGTACCAAGTGGTTCTGGCGCAAACAAACAACAATCGGCAATATATGAATTACTCATTGTATGCTGAAGACTATAAATAGAATTATTATTTTCTCCAAAGACACTAACTAAAATATGTTTTAGATTAACTTCTCCAAATATACCACGACTCTTTTTATCAGTAAGAATACTTTGAAGGGAAACAATATCAGTTGATAAAGTTTCAATCTTCTTTTGAGCCTCATCAATCTTACTTAATCTTTCAATTACTGATGTAAATGTCTTATTAGTCTTTTCAAAATTTTGATCAAGTCTTGCATTTACTTTTTCATTAATAACAATTAACCTCTGTTCTACTTGATCATTAAGTTTATTAAAATCATCATTCATATTACGAGTTAAATCATTTTTAAAATCACCTAACTCTTTAATCATATTTACTTCTAATTTACCAAGTCGTTCTGTAATATTACTTTCATTGATATTTTTAAATAATGAAATTACTATAAGAATTAAATTTATTATAAGTAATCCTATAATTATATAATCTAACATCTAAACACCTCTACTCTATATCTAATTTCTTGCTTACAAATTTTGAAATAAAGTAAGCAACTAATATTGATAAGCAAACAATTATAATTGTTTTGATATCTGTAACACTTTCTAATAAACTTTTACCGATACATCCCCAGAATAATACGATAAATACTTTTCCAATTCCAATAGCTGTTAAAAATTTCTTTTTAGAAATATTAACTACGCCACAAGCAATATTTATAAGAAAAGCCGGCGTAAATGGTAAAGCTATTAAAACAACTAAATTTGGAAAACTGATTGTTTTTATCTTAGTAATAATTTTTTCATACTTTTTCTTTTGCAGTAATTTTGTAAAAAATTTTTTAGATAGATACCTAAAGAAGGAATATGCAATAAAACAACCTAAACATGTTCCAAACCAAGAAATAAGAATACCTATAGGTAATCCATAAGCATTTATATTAAAAGCAATAAATACTCCAAGTGGTAATGCTGGAATAATTGATTCTAATAAAACAAGTAAAATTCCACAGATTACTCCACCTGATTTCAATAGTTCTGTTGCTACTTCTATATAATGATATATCATTTCCAACATGCATCACCCTATTAATTATTATAGTATAAAATTATAATTTTTAAAAGTAATGCATCAAATTAATTGAAAATTTATAAAATAAAGATAGTGCTACATAACACTATCTTTATAACCTTGATACCCATCAATTACATTAACAACATTGTATCCTAATCTTTCTAAATAACTACATACTCTAGTACTGATATTTCCATAGTTACAAAATATGTAGTATTTATTTGTTTTATCTAAATAATCTGTAGGATTAGTCATCAAGTAATTTGCTGGAATATTTTTAGCATTTCCTATTGTTCCAGAAGAATATATGTATGAAGGGCGAATATCAATCAAGTTGATATTACTTGTTTTTAATATCTTTCTTAAACTATAGGAATCTATTTGTTTATTCACATACTACACCTCAATATAATATATGAAAGAATTAATTCTAAAGCAATTATATAAGTACTATCTTACTACATAAGGATTATCTTTAGTACCTTTACCTTTTTCTAACATTACATTTTCTGATAAATGTATAACAACTCTTGCATATGATTCAATGTTACCATAGGAAGCCTGAAGATAACCAGAAGATGTAAATCTATAAATTTTACTAGACTCATTGCTACTTCCGTTAGCTAACCAATAATTATAATCAGTTACTAAATAGTTATAGTTTTGACAGTCTGGTTTAGTAGTTGAATTGCAATTAGAGTCTAGTGAAGCATTTAAGAAATCATTTGTAGAAAGTAATGTCATCTTTGTTTTTTCAATAGTTTGGCATTCAGTAGAACCATCTTTTGATGTATCAGCATCAGCTCTTGTTCCTACACAAGCATCAAATTCAACTACTTTAGTTTTCTCTTCTTTTGTTAAAATTTCTAATTCTTGATTAGAATAAAATTCATCTTCATCATCATTTAAACTATTATCATATAATTTTTTCAAAACACTAGAAATATAACTATTTTTATATACGTTTAATCCATAGTTGTCTTCATATTGATTATTATATCTTTCATCCCAAACAAACCTATTCTTTGTTTTATCATTACTAATTAAAACTACTTCATTACTAGAAGTTACTTTTATAACTCTCCAAATTCTATCTGAATCACTAAACTTAACATAGTTATTTACATCATCACCACGATATACATATTCATTATTAATATTATATACTCCAAAACCATCAGTAACCATATTACTTATTATTTTATCATATAACTTAGTAGTAGTATAATTCTTACAGGTAAGTGTTGGTGTATAACTATAAGACTTATCATCTACTTTTTCAACAGATACCTTACCGGAACATGAGGTATTCTTAAGGTATTTATCTAAGGTTTTCATATATTTATTATTTGCTAAAACAGTAGTACTTATTTCAACAACTTCTTCTGCGTTTTTTGGTAATTTGCCTTTATTATCCTTAAAGTAATTTACAGCAGCATTCTTCATTTCATCTTCTACCATTGCATAATTATACTTCTTACCAACGATTAGAGAAATTATAAAACCTACTATCAAAATAACAATTAGACCAACAATAACTATGCCAAACATTTTGATCATTTTACTTCTAAAATCATCATTTGGTAAAGAACTAGCAGGAATATTTTTATTTTTCTTTATACTATTGATCTTTTCCTGTGGATCCTCAACTTTTTCTTCTTCATCAGTAATTTCTTCATTATCTAATTTTTCTTCTTTTGTTTCATCTTTGAATAAATCACTCTTCATACTTATACCTCGCCTCTTTACTAATTATCAAAAAAATCATCAAAAAATTCATCATCGTCATCATCATCATCCAAGTTAATATCTTTAAGCTCAGATTTTTCTTTATTATTGTGAATAATTTCTGATTCTTTATCACCGATCACTTCTAGCTTTTCTGCTTCATCTTTTTGTTTCTGTTCCTTTTTATTTCTTCTTTCTTCTTCTTCCAATTCGGCTATCTTAGCATCTATTTTCTTCACAAGCTCATCTACATTAAAGTCATTTTCTATTGAAGGTTTATTTTCAGTTGAAATTTTATTAAATGGATTTGCAGCATTACTTGAAATATTTGGCATTGCACCAAATAATCCTGGTCCATTAAAAGGAGAATTTTGAGTTGGTCCTCCACCTGGAAGATTCATATCATTATCTGCTGCATTCATCATTTCAAGTAATTTTCTCTTCTTTTCGCTTTTTACAAATTCTTTTATATCAAAAGTATGAACTTCTTTTTTATTTCTAATTGGATATTTTGCTTTTGGATATTTTCCTCCCCAGTCTATTTTAAAATCTGGTGTCATTTTTGTTTTAAAAGGTTGTTTTCTCATACGCAAAATAATAGTTTCAAATTGTTTCATACGTTGCAAATCTGAGACTGTAACAAGAGGAGTCGATGCAGTTTTTGCATCTTTTTTACTCTTTTCTTCACCACACATTTTTGAAATTTCTTCTAGTGCAGCAAGCTCTGAACTTATTAAGTAAATTATATTACCACAGTTACCTTTAATTGTTTCGGCATCATCTTTACCATAAACCTTATTTAATTGTGCAAAGTTTTGGATAATCATAGTAAATCTAATTCGACGTGAACGAGCTGCAGTAATCATTGTTGTAACATCTTTAAGTGGTGGCATGTTAGCAAACTCATCAAGTAAGAAATTAGTTCTAACTGGAAGTTTTCCACCATTTTTTTGTGCTACGTCAATCAAAGTTTCATAAATTTGTTTAAGTAATATCGTAACTAATGAGTGGTATGTTTTCTTTTCATCCTGAATAACAATAAATACTGCAGTTTTCTTTTTACCAATTGACGCTAGGTCTATATCACTATAAGATAACATTTCACTTAAGTTTTCGCGTGATGCAAAAAGTTTTACCTTTTGTTTAAACACTGAAAGAATTGAACCTTTTGTTTCGCTAGGAGCTGTTATAGTACCAAATGCATTAATAGCAGCTGTTGATGCTGGATCTTTTGCACCAAAGTACTCTTTGATATATGTTGAACCACCAAATTTATCTTCACCAACTGTACTCATTAAATTAATACTATTTATATTAATCTCATCTTCTTTTGCATCTTCAAATAAACCTAAAGCAAGTCCAGAAAAATAGTCTGCAGAAGTTTTTTCCCAAAATGGATCAGCATTGTTATTTGATTCATCATAAAGAATATTCAAAGCTAAATCGTCAAGAAGCTCTATAGCTTTATCTTGTTTTCCTGATTTATAAACCTGATATGGTAAAGACATTGGATTCCAAGCATTACCATTTTGAGGATCACGGAAATTTAATAACAATATTTGGTAACCTTTACTACGAAGCATTTCGGCAGTACTTTCATAAATTTCACCTTTAGGGTCAGTTATAATCATACTTTCTCCAGCTTTTGCTAGGAATTTAACAGTAGGCTTAATTACAGTTTGAGTTTTACCAGATCCAGTAGCACCAATTACCAAAGTATGATACTCACCATTATCAATCCATGCTTCTTGGTCTTTTAAAATCAAAGGAACTCCAGCAACATTTGATTTTTCTTGTAGTGGAGTTATCATTGAAAGTTCTTCTTTCATTTCTTTTTCTTTTGCCCATCTACTATATCCTTTATCTTTTTTATCTGTTGTAAAACCTATACCTTTATCGAATTCAAATATCTTAGAGCTAACACTAAATATTATAACCCCAAGCGTTATTAGATAAAAAACTATTGTTGTTGTAATATTTTCAGAACTAAATGCAGGTAATGGATTTAGTCCTGAGAAAGCACTCTCAGTAGCAAGAGAAGATAAATTAGCAACTACTAAAGAAACAACAAATAATAGGAATATAGCAAATATTCCAAATATTACTAAATCTTCAGAGTCTATTCTTATCTTTAATTTCATGATAGATCACTTCTTTCTCTTAACATATATTATATATTAAATATTAATTAGATACAAGTAAATTAAATTTTCCCTTATTATATTTAAATAAGTTATATTTAGTACTACCATAACTATAGTATGAACAAGCTAATATAACTTCATATTTACCATCATCATCTACATCAATAATATTATTAACATATGGTTTACAGCCACTATATGAGTTATTATCTTTACTTGATTCTTTATAAATATAAGTTATTTTATTGTTCTTAAGTAAAAATACATAACTAAAGAATTTACCTGAGTCTAATTTTTCTGAAAACCTATTAGTAACAACATAGATTCTTTCTAATGAATTATCACCATCAATATCTACATCTATATAATAACTATCCTCTATTCCTACTTCTTCACTATTATTTTCATTTAATACCCTTTTAATATTTTCATCTAAATAGTTATTAACCTCATTAAACTTCAAAACTTTATAATCAGTATTAAATGCTAATATATCACCACTATATGTTAAAGCCTTCCTATCTTTTTCAAAGATATACCATTTTTCATTATAATACAAATACTTATCTCCATAATAATCATTGTTAACATATATATGAAATTTTTTCCAATTCATACTTTTTATATCTTGAATTTTAAACCATTTGCTTTTATATTTTCTAAATATATTATCAGATACTATTAATATTTCATCCTTATTATAATCTTTTATAATATTAATTCCATAGAAAATAAGGAAAAGAGAAATTGAAATAAATAATAATACAATAATATAAATATATCTTTTATTTTTCATATTTCTCCTCCTTAAGATATCTTATAATAAGAAAATACTGAAGTGTTTGCCCAATTATATTCTCCCCACATGTCAGTTGAAGAACTTCCAGGATCAAACATATTAATTCTATCGCCACTTATATTATCAACAGCAACCCAGTGTTGACCAGTTCTACCTTTAACCTCAGCAATAACATAATATCCGCTATCTACCAGTGTTTTCAATTTTGCTAATTTTTCATCTCTTGATAAATTTGACACATTTGTTTGTCCTAAATATACGAAACTAGGAGCAATTTTTGTTACATTAGCCCAATTAAGTGCTCCTCCAGGAGTAAATCCTCCATTGTTATTTAATGCTTGAACAAAGGTTCCTGGATTAAAGTTTGATATATTTACACTAACCCCAGACTTAGCTACAAGCATAGCAACAGATGTTACTGTACATCCAATATTTTGAATAGTTTTACCACTATTACCAATAGGTACAGATCCCCATGTTGGATCATATTGTTTCCACGTAGTAAATTGACCTGTCGTTGCTGAACCTGATCCATCAGTGGACTCACTACTACATTCCATTTGAAGGATATCAGCAGCACCCATACTAGCATAATGTTGAAGTAATATTTGCTTATAGTCTAAATTACTTGCATTCCAAGCAGTTTGAGCACCACTTTTATAAGTTGTATGTATTATATAATTGTCTGAAGTCACAACAACTTGTCCTTTTGTTGATTCCACTAGTGTTCTTATTTTTGAATCGGCAGGTAATGGAGGTCGAGACCAAATAGCAGATGATGACTGTCCACTATGCATTGTTCCTCCGGATTCACCACCTTTAGTAGTGCTCCAACAGCCCTTATCTGGATCACAATATGCCTGATCATATGTACAAGCACGTAACTGTAAAATCCACTGACCATTTTCTTCTGATAATTTAATACCAGCAGCATTTCCCATAGCAGCAGGTCTAGCTAAAGCAAAACTTCTTGCTGCTACTGCTTCAGTTTTAATTCCTTCGTCTGAACCACCACCATTTTCTTGGTAAACAACACCTAAAATATATTTTTCAAAATCAACTAATTCTTCACCTTCAACAGCACCAGAACCATTACAGTTCATTAATCTTACTTTAAGATTAGTAATATTTATTTCACGATTATGTTTTTTACCCTCAACACTAAATCCATTTGTTCTATAATTACAAGAACCACTGCCAACAATTGAAACATTATTACCTGATTTTTCACTAGACAATTGAATAATAATAAACATTACTCCAAGCATAATTATAAAAAGAAAAAATCCAATTAATATTATAAACATCTTAGTTATGGGATCAAGCATGTCCCAAATTGCTTTAATGATACCTTTTCCCTTCGTTTCAGTATCAGAATCAAATGAAGATTCATCATCTTCAACATCTATATCGTCTATATCATCTAGATCACTCGACGATGGTTTTTTTTTGTTTTTTCCTAACGTATCTCCTAAACTAGGAAGCAATGATTGCCCACCTTTATCAGTAGCTGCTCCTTTAGATGCTATATCGGTACCAGAAGAAGCAGCATTTTCAGCCCCCGCTGCTCCACCAGTACCTGCGCCTTCAATTACAGATAAACCTTTATCAGCTGTATCTAGCGCTCCAGAATCATCTAATTTTTTTGCAGCTTTGGCAAAACCAGGTTGCTTTTCAAGTGCTTTTCCTGCTGTGTTAAGAACCGCATTTCCTAGTTTCGTATCGGCTAATTTGTCAACAACGGCTCCACCTTTTCCGCCAGTAAAATAATCAGCAGCAGCTTTAGCTGCTACTTTTGCTGCTTTTTTACTTGAATCACTAGCTTGATTATTATCATTTCTATTAGCTTGATACTTTTCACCGTCGTCTGACATACTCTTCACCTACTTCTAGAATCTAATTAGAATCCACCACCGCTACCAAACGAGTCTAATTCATTTTTAGTAACTGCAACATTTATTCTCATTCTTCTATTTCCACATACAAATAGTGCTTCTCCTTGAGAATAGTTTTTTATACTTTCTCTTTCTCCATCATTTAAATCTATTAATAAACTTAGGTCTTCAACAGCTTGTTTCTTTAGTCCCATAACCAAATAGTATGATGCATTATCAAATATTGCTTTCCCTTGAGTAATAACATCTGGAGCAGAAAAATCACTAGGTTGTTGAGTAATAATAATTGTTCCAGTATTGTACTTTCTAGCACGACGTTGAACCTGAGCTAAAAAGTCTGCTCCTAAACTGTTATGATCACCTAATAGTACATGGGCTTCATCTATCATTAATACGGTATCAACTCCAGTATCTAGACATAAACCCCAGGCATATTTTAAAACATTAAAGAATAAAGCATTTTTTACATTTGAATCACTATTCATCAATTCTTTGATGTTAAACACCATAAAATCACTATCAGCATTTATTGTAGTATGACCATCAAAATAAAATTTTAATTCTTTTACAATTGGTCTAATTTTCAATTCAAGTCGTTCCATAATATCTCGTTCTTGGGTTTGTTCTGTCATTGACATTAATCTTCCCTTAATAGTTGCATACACATCACTAAAAGTTGGATAATCTTTTGAAGTAAATCCCGAAAAATCAGTATTAAAGTCAATTCCAAATCTTTTATATGTATCTTGAACAACTTCACTGAACATTGTCAAAACATCTTCCTGAATTGATGGATCATAATATTTCATAAAAGCTTTTAAAAATTGTAAAGTACGAGTAAGAATTGTATAACCAAGACCTTGTCTAATTTCTTCCTCATCTGCATCAATTACAACTTCTAAGGGATTAATAAGTCCAAATTCTCCACCTTTACCAATATCTACTTGATCGCCTCCAAAAGCTCTAGTAATTTCTGAATATTCATTTTCAGGATCGATTGCTACTATCTGACAGCCATTTCTTATATGAGTTCTAAGCATTAACTTAGCTGCCGTTGATTTACCTGAACCTGATGTACCAAGAATAATCATATTGGCATTGTTTCTATTATTTTCCTTCTTTATTTTATACAAAAATTGATTAAATAAAATAACTCCTCCGGAAAAATCAACTCCAAGTAAAGTTGAAAGTCCTGGATCTTTTATACTATCGAAAATAAATGGATACATAGCAGATAATGTTATAGAAGGAATTGGAGTACCAATTCTTTCTTCTATATCTTGAGATGGAAATATTGGTAAAATTGATTTAAGAACTTTTTCCTGTTCAAATCGCAATGAAATTGCTCTTAATTCCATAGCGTCCAAATAATTTTTAACATTTACTTTCTTTAATTCTAAGTTTTCTTTTGTATCAGCTGTAATCATAATGTGCATTTGAAAATCAAAAATTCGAGCTTGAGATGCAGCAAGCATAGATGTGTAATACTCTAAACTCTCAGCATCTTGTCTAATTCTTTCACGCATAACTTGATCATGTTCTCTTTGATATTTTTCCTTTAAATCAGCAACCTGTTTATTAAGCATTTTTGACATTGTTGAAAATGGTACTGGAATGTGCTTTATAACTATTTTTATTCCTGACATGCTAGTTAATGTTGACAAATATCCAGGTTGTACATATCTTGGAAAACTAACAACAGTTAAAATAGTTGCATATTTATCACTTATAAAAAAGTCACTTGCATTAAAACTTAATCCTTTAGGAGCTAACTCTCCTCTAATACTTATACTCATACTGGCATCACCGTTCCAAATTCTGTTGTAGTACCCCCATTTAAGAAATTATCTAATACAATTCTTAAATCATCATTAGTAACTTGAGAAGCATTTAATCCACAAGTTGCTAAACCATTAATCAATAATCTTATTTTCTTTTCGATTACTGTATCATCTTTTTCCTTGAATAAAAGATAATACTCTGTATCAACAATATTATTATTTATAAACATACTTCCTTTATCTAAATCCTGTAATATCAACTTTTTAATAGATGCACTTTGTGTATTGTTAAGTAGTAATTGTAACTGTGACATATAAACTGATATATCAACTGGTCTATCAGCAACAACTAACCAAAACTCAAAATCAATCATATTATAAAAATTCTTTAATCCTATTAATATATTATCTTGAGAACTTTGATCTAGAATAAAGATATTTCTTGGTGTTATTTTTACACCACTAACTTTATTATTTCCATATGTAATAATACAGTTATTTTGAATTGCTTTTACTGGCAACCAATCTTCTGTAGATCTATTTCTTTGCTTTGCCATAATTAACACACCAACCCTTCCATTTATAGTTTCTTTGATTTGAAAGAAAATCAATCATTTCGCCTATAACATTAAGCATATTATGATAATTTGGAACTGGTATTACCAAAAAACCGGTTATCAATGCTGGCAACAATATTACTATTGTAACGTAAATAGATTCCATAGGAAGTATTGTCACCAATAATAATGTTAAGCAAACACCAACTCCAAATAATATCAAATCAAATGGCTCAAACATTCCTAGAATTAATTTTCCATTTTTTGTATTAGCCGGAATTAAATATGTATTATTCATTATATATCACACCCTTTTTACTATTTTTCTGCAACTTTTTATCTTCTAGAATCATTTATACTTCTATTACTTTGTTGTTGTTTTTCATATCTTGCGGCTATTCTATCATTACGTCTTGCTTCTTTTGCCTTTTTTCTGTCATAATTTGCATTACTTACTGCTCCAACAACATTTTTAACACCTTGAATAGCTCCTTGGTCAAACATAGAAGAAAGTGTCTCTGGATTTCTTAAATCATCTAAGGTTGCTTCTGTATAATTTAACCTAGTTCTATATTTATCTTCATAACTTTGTTCACGACCAGCGGCTTTGATTCTACTTTGAACATCGTCATCATATTTTGCCCATTTTCCTGCTGCCGATTTTTTATTTATTTTATCCTGTAACAAGTATTCTCTTGCTCTTTGACGTCCTGCATCATCTAATTCATAATTACCTGTTGTCTCATTAAATCTACCAAATTGTCTTGCTAAACTATCCATTTGGGCATTTGAAAGTGTACCCTTTTCAAACGAATCGTACATTGCTGCTGCTCTTGTTGCATCATCTTCAAGATCAAATCTCTTAGCGTGAATTTGATCTGCTCTTTGATTAGACATTAGATCATGATCAAGTTTCCTTTGATTTCTTCTCATTTTAGCGTAAGTCATATTATTATCACCAGTTAGCATTTTTGCTACATTATCTTTTGATTGAGAGTAATTTTGAAACATACTAGGTGCTCTTTTACCTTGATTAAAGGCATCAGCCTCTGTTTTCGCAGTATCTTTTGCCGCATAAAAAGCATCAGCAAGTGAACCTCCAGCTCTTAATGTACCTGTACCTGCTAAAGCAGCTGAGAAACCAGACCATGACATCATTCCCTTTAATCCTAAGGCATCTCTTATAAATTTTGGAGCTTGTCTTGCAAACCAGAATAATCCAATTATTACAATTATCGTTGAGAAAGCTCCAATAAAACCACCACTATTTACTAGTGTTAATCCACCGTGTATTATAATATCAACAAGGTAAATAACAAAATACAATATTGCTAATCTTATAAATAAATCTAAATAAGTTGTAATTAATAATTTAACCCAATTTCCGAAAGCTCCCTTTTCCGCTGCTTTTGGATCAACATAACTAATTATTGCAATAGGTGATATCAATCTTAAAATTACAAGTTTTATAGCACGAACTGCAATATCTAAACAACTCAAAGCTAAAGTAACTAATAAGAGTAAACCACAAATCGTACTAACAATTGGAAAATATGCAAACGCATATCCATTACTACATCTAGTATTGACCAAAGAAGTAACTACCCCCGGATCATTTGTTTTCATCCAAACATTATAATAATAACCTATATTAGAACCCGTTAGGCCTTCTTTTATTCTTTCTATTAGTGACACTGTACCAGAAAAAACGGCAACAGAAACAAAAGCAGGATTTATAATAGTAAGAGTCGCAGGTACAGTAAAGCTTCTAAGTAAATTGGTAACAGCACCTTCTATTAAACTGCTAGGCGAACACATATAATTTTGTTCATTCTCCGCCTCTTCTTCCGTTTCTGGTACTTTTTCTCTATAATTTATAGTAATAAAATTTTTCAAAATATACGCTGCCATGCTATTTCCCATATCGGAATCTTCTGTATAATCAACTGTACTTTCTTCACCGTCATAAGTATTAGTAATAGAGTTTCTATTAGTTCCTAGTATTATCTTTCCTATAGTATTTCCTTTTAAAATACGATGTTGAAGTGAATACAACGTTCCAAATAATAATCCATGTTGATTTAAATATGAGTTATAAGAATTTTTCTGGGTAGCTGATGTAGGAATATTTAATGGAACTATTGCCGTTAACATAGCAAGCATAGTAACAATCCTAGTAATAATTTGGCCAAAGCCCGTTTTTTTATCTTCAAACATATCAGGACTTATTACATATTGCATAAGTGATACAGATATTTTAAAGATCATAATGACACCAAGAACTAATTGAACACGACTAAAAAAATCTTTTATTACATCAGAACTTATAATACTTGAATCTGCAATATTAAATATTATATTATACGTAAATCCAATAAGGGTATAAACAACTTCATCGAATGTTGAAAACATCAGTCTAAAGAAATCCATCATTGTTGTACCTTTAAAAGAATCAACGCCTAACCCAAATAGTAATTGAAACATTTATATTTACCTCCTTTTTTATATTAGCTTAGTCCACAAATAACATCAGTAGTAAAACCAAATATTCTTAACATAGTCTGCACTAGTAATGGAACAAAGAATAGTAAGGCTGCTGCTATTAATCTGTACATAAACTTTTTTTGCGTTTTTTTAACATTTTCCTCATTTGAAGAAATAATTGCTTTTACATAATCAATACTTCCTAAGACAATAGCCACACTAGGTCCAAGTATTTTTAAATAATTAAGTAATTGTTGCAATAGCCAAGCAACAGAATCCTCGTCATTGACGCTCCCTAGTATACCTGTATCTTTTCCACTACAGTCAGTAACCTCTCCGTCAAGTATTTGAACGTATGATTCTTTAACACTATTAGTATTTACTGCATATGTATTAGTTGGAATAATTGAAATAATCATCATGATTAATATATATATAATAAACAATTTCTTTTTCATAATTTATTGCACACCCTTGTCATAAAATAATCCAAGTTAATTATAGCAAAAAAAAAAATAAATAGCAATTAATATTGCTATTTATTTTGCCAACATCTTGACCAGCTTTGGGTATCTGCGCCATTATTACTATCATCTGCCACACCATCAGCAACAAGATTAGTTAGTAATGTAACCAATGTAACAACAAAGAAAATAGCGGCAGCATAAATAAAACGCTTAATTAAAGTACTTTGGGCCTTCTTTACTTCTTTTTCATCACTTGATATAACGGCTTTTCCTAAATCAATAGTACCAAATAATATTAATGCTATTGGAATAGCAAATTGAATTAATCTGAATACAGATTTTATAACTACTACTATAGGTCCTAATCCTTGACATGGATCCGTTTTTGCTAATAATTGTACAAAATCTAACATTTTAACCTCTCCTTCTCTAAATAATATATTACATACCTTTCTTTTAAAAGTCAATAATTTTCAAGTTAATTGACAAACTTTACACTATTAATCTTTTGAAATAGTATTTTCATGATAACTCTTATCAGTATTAACACTCCATACATCTATTTTAGAACTATTATTCAAAATACAGTCAACTGTCATTATTCCCGTCAACATGGAGTGATCCATATTATTATAACGATGTTGTCCATTTCTACCGATACAATATAAATTAGATATATCTAGTAAATATTTTTTTACAACCTCAAAATCTTTATAGCTATCAAAATAAGCAGGATAGGCTTTTTTTACCCGATAACAACAACTATCTATAATTTTACTATCTATCAAATTCATCTTTCTTAACTCAGATTCTGCTAACTGTTTTATTTTCTTATCACTTAAGTTCCAAAAGTCATCACCTTCACTGCAAAAATACTCGAGTCCAAGAAAAACCTTATTATCTACATCTTTTACCATATAAGGTGACCAATTATTGAATATTTGAATTCTTCCTAATTTTACTCTAGGATCTTGTATATATAACCAACAATCAGGAATATTATCATTAATTGTTTTAATATTAGTCTTATTTTTTATCGAAAGAGAATCTACTAAGACTCCAACAGTAATAAAGTCTCTATATGGTAAATTATCAGAAACAGCTTTTACATCTTTAGAAACATTATTTAAACTTGAAACTAAGTCTTTGATAGGCATAGATGAAATTAAATAATCAACGTCTAAAGTATACTCTTTATCATTATACATATATTTTATACTAGTAATCTTATTTTTAGTCTTTCTTATAGATATAACTTTAGAATTTTTCTTTATAACTCCACCCATCTTTACAATTTTTTTAGCCATTTGTTCATATAACTCTCCAGGACCATATTTAGGGTAATAAAATTGTTCTATTAATGATGCTTCTTTATTCTTATTTTTGATTTTAAATACTCTTAAGAAATAATCCTTTAAAACGGCTGTAATAGAAATTCCTTTTACTCTTTGATATCCCCACTCTTTAGAAATATTTTTAGGACTTCTTCCCCAAACTTTTTCTGTATATCCTTCAAAAAACATTGAATAAAGTTTCTTACCAAAACGATTAATATAAAAATCTTCCAAGTTATTTTCTTTTCTTTTGAAAATTTTATATCTTAAATAACTAAATCCACAAATAATTGTATTAATGAAACCTAAGTTTTTTATTGTTTTAAAGTTGAACGTTACTGGATAGTCAAAAAATTTATCATGATAAAAGATTCTAGATACTCTATTTCTTATTAACATTACATTATCTTCTTTTTCAGGATCTGGTCCATTTTTTACTAATTCTTTATGCTTCTTTAGTTTTTTATCATCATAAGAATCTTTTCCCTGAATAGGTAATATTTCTAACCATAAATCTTTTATTCTTTGATTTTTAGTAAAGAATCTATGTCCTCCAAGATCCATTCTATTTTCTTTATAATTAATAGTCTTTGAAATTCCACCTATATTTTTATCTTCTTCTAAAATAATTACTTCATAATCTTTACTTTTCTTTAATAGTTCATATGCCGCTGTAAGCCCAGCTGGACCTGCTCCTATTATAACTACTCTTTTCATACATCCACTACTTTCTATCGATAGTACGTTCAAAAACACTATACTTATATTTTTTACTATGATAAATTAATCTATAATTTTTATCTTTTAATGCTTTATCATAAATTCTTTCATTTTCCATAATAATCATATAATCAAATTTATACTTGTTAACAAATCCATCATAACTTATATACCCATTATAAACTAGATAATACTCTTTCATTATATCTTCTTTATGATTATTTTTCTTTAAGAACACTTCTGCTCTTGTATCAATATAAGGTTTTAGACCTCTATATTCAGCATAAGAACCATTATCGTAATTTGTATAAATAGTAGTGCTATCAGTAACATTGGAGGTGTTGTATATTGCATCAATTCCTTTTTTTAATTCATTAGTAAATTTACTATTTACAATAACTGATACCACACAAGTATAAATAACAAGTATAACTATAATTGAATAATATTGTTTTCTTTCATCTGGTTCTAGTTTAAGATTTTTTTCCTTAGATGATAACTTTTTAAAATATGGTTTAAGATATGATGCTAAAAAAGGTATTGTACCAATCATAAAAATCCACATACTTCTTATATTCTTTAGTCCTAAAAAGGTAACACCTAAAAACAAGAATAAATGTCTAAGTTCAAATTTTCCTTTCCTACAGAATATATAGATTAACAATTCAGCTGCAATAACAACATAAAATAAATAGCTATATATAATTGATACTTCATTTATATTTAGGGAAACTGCTTGCATTTCACTAACTACATTGTTAATGTAATAGTTACCATAAGAATTAAATATATATAAAACATTATCAATTCCATATGGATTAATAAACCCACAAATAAACATCAAAACTATGATAATAGGAAAACTACTTAGTCTTTTTCTTTCTTTCAAAAATAAATCTACAATATATGGTAGCATAAATACAAATAACATAAACCACATAGATGATTGAATATTTATTTGTAATAATGAAATAAGTGGTAAAAAATATAATACTTTTTTATTGTTTGTTTTGTAGAATAATTCCATTATATATAATACTAAAATCAGATTTAACATTGTAAAAATCCAAGGTCTTGGTACCATGAAAATAAGTAATAAAACATCTGTAATACAACTAATTATTATTGATAATCTAAATTTATTTTCTGATATAAGCATACATAATTTATATAGAGAATACAGTATTAAAATATTAGCCATTAAGATCACTAACAAAATCCCATATTGTCCCAAAACCTCGTGTGAAATATAAAATATAACCGATGATAGCCATTGTTGCATAACAAAGGAAAAATTATGATGCATAGTAAATGGTTCTAGATGTGGAAAACCATGATTTAAAATATATTTACCATGATTTAATAAAAACCAAATATCATTTTCCTTATCAACATTACAAATACAGCACATAAAAATTGGAACAAAAAAATATAAATAGCATAAATACTTAGATGGATTATAATTTTTAAATTTTTCTATTAAACTTTTCATATATACCTCTTTCTATACTACAAACACTTATAAATATAATATCATATTCAAAAATATTTTTAAATGATAAGTTATGTGTTAAAATTAATTATATTAGAGGTGAATTGTTCAATGAAGAAAAGGAAAATTATTATCTTTATAATTTTTACTGTAATATTCTCAATTGGAAGTTTTTTATTTTCATATGGAAACGATTATTATTGGCATGTAAAAATTGGTGAATATATTTTTAAATCAAAAACAATACCATATATCGATATTTTCAGTTGGTATGGAAGTGTTAATAAATTAAGATGGATTAGTCATGAGTGGTTATCAGAAGTTATAATTTTTCTTTTTTCGAATATTTTTGGGCAAAATGGTGCTTTTATCTATGTATTTATAATGATATTAATACTTGGATTCCTAATATTTATCATAAATAAAGGCTTCTTTTATAAAAATTCTTTTTATGCAGTAGTGTGGGCTATATTTGGTCTTTTAATAATTAGCGCTAAAGCATTACCTAGACCTCATCTTTTTAGTTATCTTCTATTTACAATAACATTAATACTTGCATATGATTTATATAAAAATAAAGATTCTAATAAAATATATTTAAGTTTATTAATATCTATACTTTGGAGTAATCTTCATGGTGGTAGCAACAACTTGTCATACATTATTTATGGAATATTTCTTTTCTGTAGTATCTTCCCAAATAAAAATTATAAAAAAATTACGAACAAGAATATATCACCAATACAAAGAAAAAAATATATAATTGCAATTATTCTTTCACTAATTGGAATATGTATAAACCCTCATGGATTGATAATGTTATTGTATCCATATCAAAATATGACTTATACAGATATGATTAGATGTATAAGTGAGTGGCACCCAATAAGTATTTTTAAAATTGATGGTATTTTCTATTTAATATTTATCGGATATATTACATTAAAACTTATAAAAACTAAAAAAAAGATATCATTAGTAGACTTAATTCTATTTGTATCGTTTACAATAATTTCAAGAAAATCAAGAAAATTTGTTCCATATCTTTATATTTCATCATCATTTTATATTTTTAACTATTTTAATAAAGAAAGAAAGAAATATAAATATTTATATACTACTTATCATTATACTTCTTATATATGGAATAATAATTGTAAATTATAAAATTCCAAAAGTTGAAATATTACAAGAAAAAACTATAAAATATATTAAAAACCATAATAAAAGCAAGCTATATAACGAATATGATATTGGTGGTTACTTAATCTATAAAGATATTAAACCATTTATAGACAGTAGAGCTGATTTATACGTTTCCACAATTTTTAGTGATAATTGTAATATGGAATTAAATAATCCTAAAATAATTGAAAAATATAATTTTGATTTATTCTTAGTATCTAAAAATTCAAATATATATAATTATTTATCAAAAAGAAAAAGTATATATAAAACTGTTATTAATGATAAAGATTATGTTTTGATAAAAAAATAAGATATCTGTTTTTATCTTATTTTTTATTGCAATAATATGAATCTCTAGAATTAATTTTTCCACAATAATCATAATTATTTAAAACATAATCTCTTATTATTGGATTCATCTGGGATGTATATGTAGTAAATGCTTTTTCATCAATTATAAATATACATTTTTTATTAGAACAAATCTTATCCATGTCTTTTGTATATTTACTTTCATCAGCACCCATATTACCTATATTTATTAAATCAAATTTATCTAGCTTTTTATCTAGACTTATTTTTATAAAATATGAATAGAAATTAAATATAAATATTCTTGAATCTTTATTACTATATATAAATTCAGTTAATTGATCTTGCTCTTTTGTTGCCTTATCAGTAACATTTCTATATTTAAAATTATTAATACTAGATGGATTAATACCGTTATTTATCATTCTTGGAACATAAACGATTAAAATTATAATTATTGGAAAGATAATAAATACGTAATTAATATATTTATTATTTTCTGTAACAATTAAATAATAAATTACTGGTAATGTTCCTATTATAAAATGGTAAATTTCAAATAATGGATAATTTATAACTTGAAAACATGCCAAATAAATATAATTTATATCCTTTGTTTTTCTATACTTAATGATTAAATATGTAATTATAACTATATCAAATACCACTAGGATTGGAAGTGTCACTAAAAAATTATTACTGAAATTCCTAAGTCCTAAAAAACAATAATCTATACATTCAAATAGTGCGTTGTTAATAACTAAATAACCTACTACTAAAGTAATAGGAACTAAGTAGCAAAGAATTGATCTTAATTTATGCTTTGAATGAAATATATATGGAAAAAATAAAACTATTCCTATATTTTGTTTTGTTGCTAAAATACAACCTAATAATATCCCTATTATTTCCTCTTTATATTTATAATCTTTACTTTGGAGATATAAAATCAAAATTAATAACATTACAATAAAACAGTTATATCCATATATCGGATTAACAATTATCATAAATAACGCTAAGACAATTGCAATATCTTTTTCATTGTCACTTATAATTGCTATGATTATACTAATATAAATTGCATTAAATAAATGAAAAATAAACAAACTATTACTAAATATTCTAAGTGGTATTGACATTAATAATGAATATAAAGGTAACACTACCATATTAAAATCACGGTATGGAATGGCACCTTTTGCTATATTGTATGAAAATCCAAAATTCCAAATTTCATCACAATCAGCTATTATTTTATGAAAAATAAAATAATTAAATGAAAATATAAATAAGGTTAAGAATAAAATCAAAATAATCTTCTTTTTCATAGTAAGCACATCCTATTTGCATTTTTTACTGCAAAAATAATAATGATTTACAGTGATTTCTCCACAATTGTTATAATTTTTATTAACATAATTTATTATAGTAGGAATTAATTGTCTAGTTGGCACTTTATTAGCAATAAAAATGCAATCTTTATTTTTGCAAATTTTTTCTATTTCATTAATATACTTTTTCTCATCAGCACCCATGTTACCTGTATTAATTAAATCAAATTTATTAATTTCTTTGTTCATTGCTATTTTTAATATGTAAGCGTCATCGGTAAAAATAAAAATTCTTTTCTTGTTATTTTTTTCAAAAAAATCAATTTCTTTTTCTATATTTTTATCAACAATACTACTGCCAAGATTTCCATATTCAAAATTATTAAGATTAGATAAATATATTTTATATTCATTATTAAAATAACAAATAGCAATGATTATACTTAATAGAATATAATACTTTTTATTATCAATTTTTGATGATACATAGTAAAATATTGGTATTAAAGATATCAATATATGATATGTATCAAAGATTGGATAAACTAAAACTTGAAACACTAACAAGTATATATAGTTTATATCTTTTGACTTTTTATACTTAATAAGTAAATAACTAATTAATAAAATTTCAAATATGATAAATATTATACACATATAAACACTTTGAGGTTTATAGAAGTTATTTTTGAAGTTTTTAAGTCCCAAAAAACAATAATCTATGCATTCAAATAAAGCATTATTAATAAGGAGATATACTAAAATTAAAATCGATGGAAAACAAAAATAGGCAAGTGACTTTAATTTATCTTTTGAATTAATAATATATGGAAGAAACAAAACCAAACCAACATTTTGTTTTGTAGCCAAAATGCATCCTAATAATAGTCCTATGATTTCATTTTTATATTTATAGTTGTTAGCCTCTATATACAATACAAGTATTAATAATAGCATTATAAAATAATTGTATCCATATATTACTGGGACTAAATTAACAAGTAGAAATAAGTAAATAACTGAAAATATATTATTATTTCTATTTATGAAAACTAATACAAAACTAGAAAAAATTGCATTAAATAAATGAAAAACAAATAGTTTGTTGGCAAATAATTTCAGTGGAATAGCAAATAGTAATGAATATAATGGAAGAATTACCATATTAAAATCACGATATGGGATAGCACCTTTTGCTATATTATATGAAAATCCAAAATTCCAAACTTCATCGCCAGTTGTTGGATGTATGAAATAAGTGAAAGACAAATAAATAAATGTTAATATTAAAAACCTGACAAAATTTCTTTTCATACTTCTTACTCTCCTCATTTAATTACAAATTATTTAATTCTTATTGTAATTAACAATAACTTTCTTTGTTATTATCTAAAATAAGTTTAGATTATTATATTTATATAATCTAATACAAATAAAGAAATCTTAAAAGAGATTTCTTTAATGTCCAAATAATCCAAATATTTTAGAGCTATCTTCTTTTCTAGATGCAGTAGCATCATATACACTTAATCTTGAAAGAAAGTCTTCTAATACGTTATTATTTCTATGATCATCCAAAGCTGGAATATTATAAAAAACTTTTATATTAGCTTCATACTCAAATTCTGTAACATCTTTATTTGACAAACAACTTTTATTAAGAACTATCTTCTTATTTTTAATTTTTTCAAACACATTACGATTAGTACTTATTAATCTATTTAACATAATAATACTAGGTTCTACTAAATAAATTACCTCTTGACATAACGATTCATTATTTGATTGATTTAAATCAAGTAAAATTATCTTTGCATTTGATAAACTATTAATTTTTGCTTTTAGTTCATCATTACTAACTGATAACATATTTTTTTCATTAAAGTATTTAAAATCATGAGTATCAACTTCTATCGCATAAACTTCATTCCCAAAATGTTTCTTTAGCGTTTTTAAAAGCATATATATCAATGTTGTTGTACCAGCACTCTTAGTAATATTTTTAATTCCTAACACTTTTATATTACTAGTTGAATTTGTAGTTTCAGTATATTCTTTAATCTCTTTAGAAACAGTATCTAATGCCTTTAATTTTTTCACATCTTCATAAGCATTAGGTCTTGCAATTAATCTTTTAATAGCCTTTATATTGTTAGTAAAATTATAAACTCCAGTATCTATTAAACTAGATAAATAGTTAGAGGTACACAAGTTATCGGTTAACAATAATATTATTTTTTCAGCACCTAAAGACATTGCTAAACGTTCTATATTATTAACATCGGCATAATTTTTAATAGCTGTGATGTCAATAATCATTTTTTCATAAAAAAAACTTTTAAACATAGATACTAATTCATCTACTTCATACTCACCAACAACACTCTTTATAACATCAATATCTAATTCAGATAACTCTTTATTTTTTGAATTTGAAACAACTACATTCATCTAAAAACCTCCTATTAAAAGAAAGACAATTAATGAATACCTATTAATCATTGGTACCATTAATTGTCATTGTATCCCCTTGTGTCTGAAAAAATGTCATAAATGGTAAAAATTTATTAAATACAGGTACATCAATATAAACTGCTGTTTTTACACTGTAATATCCCTTAGGAAGCCCTGTATCTTTATCTTGAACCTGTGTCCATTTTATACACATTCCTGGAACATCTGCTGGACAATTCCATTTTTCACTTTTATCAACTACTGGCGTGTCAGCATTATATCCAATTGCCTTCATATAATCTAGTATTTGACTTTTTGCCTCACTATTATATCCTTCGTTTTGTTCAAGTATTGAAATAATTCTATTTTTCACTTTAAACGCTTTATTATAACTTACAGAAAAAGCAAGATATCCACTTACTACTAACATAAACACAGCTATAAAAGTAAGGTTAAATACACCACCTATAGAATCACGCATTTACAACACTCCTCTAAAACTATTGTGCTACTCACCAGTTCCACTACTAGTGTTAGGTTTAGTTGTAGAACCATTTCTTACTTGACCATTGATATCATTCCATTGACCTTCAATCGAATTTTGAATATTTGGCCACATCCACCAAAAGAATCCAAGTACTGCTGCTATAGCAATTAATGTAATAACTGTTAAATTTAATTCACCTGTTGCTGCTTTCATATATTATACACATCCTTTCATATCATATATATGCATCATTATTATAACAATTTTTTTTTTAAATAACAACACTTATTAAATTTTTGTTGATTTTTTTATTAAATATTAAACATACCCATCATTGAAATTAATATAATACCCATAACCGCTACACCTGTTATAACTAACATTGTCATAGTTTGACTTTCCATATGACCAAGACGTTCTTTATACTTAACTTCCCTGGCTTTATTTTGAAGATTTGATACACTTCTTGAAAACATCATAAGACGCTCTTGCTTTCTTTCTTGTGAACCAAGTCCAAGACGATATAAAAGTCTCATCATACGCATAGAATCTCTAACTGGATAAGTATTAGAAAATTCCATATATGGATCTACAGAAGAATCACCTGAATTTACTCTTTCAACTAATTTTCTCAATCCTGGTTTAAAAATATCAGGAGCATCATCAATACTTTTACCTATTGCTACTGGAACAGTATAATGTTGAATTAATATTTCTAATCCCTTTAAATAGTATGGCAATAATAAGTCAATTTCATGTAAATGTTTCTTATAAAATGATTTTAAACTTGTATATGGTTGTTTAAAAACTAAAAACATAATGACAAATGTTAATACAATATTAATTAAACTTAAATTACTTAGAAAAAGCATAAAGAATAGAATTCCTATTAAAAATGCATTTTGAACTCTTTTTTTAAACAATTCATCAACATCCACATCATCACCATATTTAGAATAAACTAGGAAATCATAATCTTCTTCTCTTAAAATTTGAAAGAATTTTTCATTATCAGCAATAAATTTTTTTCCATCTATAGTCTTATTATAAAATAGAACAAAAATAATGATTGCTATTACTATAATTATTGCCATTATTCAGCACCTACATTCTCATAATAATATTTTTCTCCTTTAAGAAGAAAGTAAGAATTAATAATTATTACACCATGTAATAATACTTGAATTACAATAGAATTTAATAGTTTTAAATATGCCTCAGTTCCTAACAAATACTGAACTAACATTACCATCAAATATAACATAATACCAAATTGTAAAAATTGCTTATGGAATGTTGCTCTATCAATACGGTCTCTATATACACTTTCAACAAGCATATCTATATCAAGCTGCATATTTTCCAAACTATCTATAGAGTTTTGTGCACCTTCTTTAGTAATTTGTAAAAATAATTGATGCATATTTTTTACTATATAAAAAGGATATAAATTTGACATATAATTAACTGATTCATCTATAGTACCATTTTGATAAGCTAGTTCTATCATATGTTCAACATCTGTCTTTATAGGATCTTCTAATATTCCAGAATCTCTAACTCCTTCTAATGATTTAACAAATGATTGTGTTGTTGCAAATTCCATAATAGTATTTGATGTATATGTTTGAATTTGTTCAAATATAAATTCACTATATACTTTTTTACATCTCAAATAAGATAAATATGGAATAACTGCAATAGCTGCTATTATATATATAATTGACACAGTAACACTATAGAAATACATATAAGAAATTCCACCAGCTGCTACTGAAAATAAAGCTATTTTTATAATATATTGTCTTGGAGTAAATTCTTGTCCTAATTGCTTTGTCTTTTCACGAACTACTTTATATGAATATGGAGCATATTTTGTATATATACCACTAGCTTGATCTACGAAAAATTTTCCAAAATTATCCCCTTTATAAGTACGACTTAATACAATTATAAAAGCAATTATTAATAATAGAAATAATACCATCTTTTACACCACTCCTTGATTATTTACTACAGGTTGTATTGTTACTACCTGTGGTTTTGGAATTTGATTAGTAATTGTATTAACAACTACTTTAGGTTTTTCTATATTCTGAACTGAAGATTGTTGAACAGAAACTGTAGGATTTGAATTATTCTGATTAATATTATCTGCTTCTTTTAAGGCTTCACTATTTTGTTGTTCAACACTTTCTCCTGACTCTTTTTCCATATGCTCAACTAGTGATGAAATATCAATATTTTGATTTTCTAAGTATTCTATTAAGTGTTTACTAGGTTTATGAGTAATAGGCGCTTTCCCAAATAGTTTTTGATAAATTATATGAGATTGTGGCTTATTGTCATCATCTACGTAAAACTCAACAACTTCATCAAGTTCACGATGAAATTTACCATACTTTTTACTATAGTATGCTTTTATATGAACACCTAATTGAATATATCTATATATTGTATTTAAGAATTGATCAACTTCTAAGTCTGTTTCCATCAAACTATACAAACGATATGGAATAGCACTTGCTTTATCAGCATGAATTGTTGACAAGATATTATGTCCTGAAGATATTGAGTTACGAACAGCACTAACAGCTTCAGCACTACGTACTTCTGAAAGTAATATCCATTTAGGATTCTGACGCATACAGGTTACTAATACATCTGTATAACTTGCTACATTATTGGTTTTCATAGCAACAATATCTCTTTCAGGGAAAATTCTATCTAAGTGAAGTTCTAGAGTATCTTCAATTGTAATTATTTTTTCATTTTCTCTAGTGTGACTAGCTAAGTATTTTACAAATTCTGTTTTACCTGAACCAGTCTCTCCTGCTACTAGAATGTTACAGTGTCCTTCAACACATTTAATCAAGATATCATGAATGTCTGCTGTAAAATAATCTTCTTTTAGTAATTTTTGTTTTTCAAGTCTAATTTTAGCTGGAGTTTTACGAATAACACAAGCTATTCCATTAGTTGCGATTGATTCATGAACAAAGTTAAAACGTAATTCAGCAGACTCAGCATCCAAAAAAGGTTTAGCATTATTAAATGTTGTTCCCATTACATTAGAACATTGAAATGCTAAACGCTCCATAAATTCTTGAGTAACGCCAGGCACTTCAATTCTTTTTGAACCTTGAGTTAGAGAACGAATCCATATTTGTCCTTTATTACAAAACGAAATATCGGTAATATCATCATCATCTAATAATGGTTTTAAAGGTCCAAAATCCAACTTATCGAAAATGCTTTCGTTCATCTAACCACTTCCCTTTTTATTTCTTTTTATTCTTATTCTTCTTATTATTCTGTCCAAACAGTAATACTGTTTATATAATTCTTTAGTTCTTCACTACTTAATTTTAAATCACCAGGATTATCTTTTAAACTTTCAGCAGTTGGTACTGGTATTAAAGTAGTAGATACTGATCTTAAATATTTAGCTTTATTAAGTAATATGTAATATTCTTGAGGTACTGCAAAAATTAATGTTGCAGGAGTTCTATTTTCATCAACATCTGCAAATACGTTATTACCATTAGCATCATTTACTGCTATTACTTTAATATTTTCTAGTAATTTACCAACCATAATTTTATCACTAGTAACAATATTTTCACCTTCTGCTTGTGCATTTTGTGCTTTTAAATAAATATCTATATAGTTACCAGGATATATAGCATTACCATAAGTTGTTTCTGTAGAAACATTTAAGTAATATAATACATATCCTTCTGGATAATCATATATTATCTCATCTGGTAATTGATTTTTCTCAACCACTGATCTTTTATAAAATAAACTTCCTTTTGGTATAACGCTATCAGCATTAGCGTATTTATTTTTAACTTCATTAATGTTTGTATATGCTAAACCATCTGCAACTGTTTCACTAGATACATTTTTAGTTCCAATCATATCTTCTGTAATTTGTGCACCTGGCTTAATAGTATCTTTAGCATAAGGAACAGTTATAGGGGTAATTGCTTTATTTACTGTAGAATTATATCCAAAATATAATACTAATACAGCAGCAACTACACCTAAAACAGTAACTGTATTTTTATTTGATAAAATTCTTTTAATTACTACATTTATATTTCCCATTTTATTCTCCCTTTCTTAATTCTAATAATCACCTTTTAAATATTTAGTAGATAATATAGGATCTTTTTTGTTATTTGTTTCAAGTATAGCCTCAAGTCTTGTAGATATATTAATATTACTTTTTCCATCTGGAGACAAGCTAGAATTCATTGAATCTACTTGTATAGTTACTTTAGGTGGTACTTCATTAATATCATAAATCTTAACATCATATTCACGTGAGTTATCAACATTAGATGCGAATCGAAGGGCGAAGTTTTCAACAAACTTCTCCTTATCGATTCTAAAAACTCCACGTTCTGAATAATAGGAAGTATCAAGTGCATCCATCATAGATGCTTTTGTTGTTTCTTTTAATAAATAATAATCTAATTCGTTTCCTGTGGAATAATTACTAATTAAGTTAATAGCTGCTAAAGCTAAAATACTTAATACTATTGTTCCTACTAATAAATATGCTTTATTCATCTATTTACACTCCTTACCATTACATCCAAGTGTTGTGTTACGATTTAAGCTAGATACGTATTTATCGCTGTTGTCTAAGATTTTACTCTCATAGTAATACAAACCTATTTCTTTAACTTCATTCTTATTTGTACCATTATAGGAAGTATAACCATTTTTCTTAGCATAATTTCTTAATTCTTTGATATTTTCTTTTGTTAAATGGAATGAATATTCTATATCTCCACTGTATGCAGCTTCAGAATTATTTTTAGATTCCTTTTGAAGATTTTCAGCATACTTTCCTGGATCTATACCATATGATTTAGCTTTACTATTATCTTTTACTTTACTTGCCACTGTATCTTGAGCTGCGCTTGTCCAGTTAAATCCTACTTGATCACCACTACGTCCGGCAAATAGATTAGCTTGATCAACAGGTCTTAATCTAACATTATCAATTGTTGTATTACATTCAGCACCTTTACATTCAGTATTAACTGTATTATTTATAGCGTAGAAACATTGGATAGCATTTTTATCTTTTTCAAATCCCCAATTATACTTACCAAAATCTTGGAAAGAACCAAAAATATTATAAGTTGTCTTCTCAGTTACTGATCCAATTTTACTAGGATCACCTTTTTGATTAATTTTCCAATTCCACCACTGCTCGTTAACAGGAGCGTAATTATATCCAACACAATAGTAATTTGGTTTTTCTCTAACTATTGAAGTATCTCTAACTAACTCACTATGATAATACCTTCTTCCTGTTTTTAAATCAATCCAAGTACCAGGGAAAGTAATAGTTGTTTTATAATGTTGCCAATATTTTACATTATCTTTACCATAACATTTACCATTGATACCATTATTAGGATTCAAATTACATCCATCATAGGTTTGTTTATTATCCTCTAAATCTACTCCTATCAAAGGTATAAACATTTGTACATCACCATTAGGATTAGTACAAGTATTTTCATTACTATTAGTATAGTTACTTGCTTCCCATTTAGATGCGTTATTATTTCTTTCATCTTCTGTAATACTTTTATTATCAGTAGATATATTAAATGAAGCTTCTCCTTCTTTACATACAGCTTTTGAAGTACAACTAGTTAAATTGGTTATTATGTAGTCATATCGGTCAGTATAATAGTCACGCAATGCCCTATCATCACTTACACAATTTCCAGAAGAATTAGATTTAAATCCACAAACTTCATCGCATTTATAATGTTCTGTTCTTTGTCTTTTTATACCACCGTTATCAATTATGTAAGTTCTTGCTTCTCCAAAACCATTTAGACCATTATTTACTCCATAGAAAGATTGAATAGTTTTTAATGCTACTTCAGGGCTTCTAAAATAGTATGGTGCTGCTCTTTTGATAGATTCTATCCAATCATCATTTGCTGGGCTCCATGTTGTTGGTGATACACCAACTGGTACCCATGTATGTGTGTACCATCCAATACTTGTGTCTGCAGCTTTATAAGATCCCATTGGGTTTTCTTGTTTTAATCTATAAAATTCCTCTGCACAATGTGCCGAATTATTTTTTATTTCTCTATTATTAGTACAACCACTAATATTCCTATATGGATCAGTACTAATTCTTGTTACACTACTTTTTTGACTAGTTTTATTATTAACAGTATTTTTTATAGTAGTATTGTCATTAGAATTGTTTGTTTTTTTGACTTGTTTCTTTTTATAAACTTTTTTATAACATTTATTAATACAACTTTGAGAATATTTTCCACCATCACATTGATTTATACATGAGTCGAAATCCTCATTTGGTCCAGCCTGTGTCTCTTGTGCATTTCCACTACATATTGGAGTATAATCACAAATGTTAGGTGGTGTTGGCCAAGTTATATTTCCAGTATTTTCGGTTTTACAAGTAACCTTACTTTTTACTGTTATCTTGTATTGAAAACATAAACCAGCCTTTGTTGCAACAGGAGGATCATAAGTTATTTGAATTTGTTCTTGACATGTAACCTTACATAAGTCATTTTGTACCTCTGCAACACGAGTATAATATTTCTTAGTTTCTTCAGAACTTTGCGTTTTAGCACATTTTAAAGTTGGAATTTTTGTTTTCTTAGTCTTTTCATCATACGGTAATAATTCATATTTTTGATTTGGATTTTCAATTTCTGCTGCACTGGTTTCATATTCCCTATTATTATTTCGAGCAGAAAGAAATGCTAAGTACTGTTTATATGCTTCTAATGACTTTTTACGAACACTATCTATAGTGTCTTTAGTTACAGCAAATGATGATGAATATCCATCATAACAAAATGGAAAGCTTTGTTTCATTTTTTCATTATAACCTTTTATAGCTTCCTGAGTATCAAGGTATGGCTTGTTATCCTTTATATCATATTTTGCTTCTTGCATAGCCTTGCAAGAACTAGTTGGATCCATATTAACATTTACATTAGAATTAATAGGGAATTTTTCTGAAATATATGCAGCTGTATTTTCAATTACTATTTTATTAGATGTATTTATATACACTCTACCAGCTTTACATGTTGTAATTGCCTCTGTCCCATTTTTTTTAGTATATCGTACTTCTAGTGTTTTTCCATTTTTGCCTATAATATAACCATCTTTATCTGCCTGTGGTTCGGCTACAAGAAAAATCGCATCACCTGGACTTACATTTATTATCTTTTCATTACCAGCAGTATAATCAAATTTTGTAGGTTTAGCGTTCTTACCTAAAACTAAAGAATAGTCTGGAGAAGCTCCATCATCAACGGCATATTTTATGTTCCATTTTCCTTCATTTGCCTTTATTATTATTCTGCTATTTTCGATATCAGCTGTAAGCATGTCTTTTCCAGAAAAAATAGCATTTGAACAAGCCTCTGTTGCTGTTGAAACTTTAGCAGTAGTTTTTTGTTGTGCTTTAATATTGCAAGGAATAATTAACATAATAGCAAAAATAATAACCCCTAATTTTATTCCATTTTTTAAATTATGCTTCATCTTTTTCACCCTCCATAATTTTTTTAATTTTATCATAGTTCTTTTTTTCAGTTACTTTATAATTTTTAACTATTTCTTTATCTCTAACAAGCCTTGCATCTACTACAAATGAATAATCTGTAGTATTTCCAAAAAATCTTGTACAGGTAACTAATGTAATTAATTTATCATTTTCATCTACATCAACATTAAAATCAAAATAACTATTTTTCTTTGTATATTTAATATACTCTTTCATCTTTTTATTACTTAAATTTGGATTTTTATAATTAAGTTTTTTTCCTTTTTGAAAAGAAACTCCATATATTTTATATAAATAATCTTTTTTACCAACTGTATATTGAATATATTTATTTTCTTTTACAAAATCAGTATATATAAATGATAATAATTGTTCAAATCTTTTATGATTTTTATCTCTTATTAAAGGATTAGAAGAAACATTTAGAATATTGTGAGAAAATATTGTTGTTTTCTTTTGAAGTGTTTTTTTATTAGAAAAGCTCCACCCTAATTCATTTGTAGCATCAGATACATCTGAATCATAGTAATATACAATTGGAAAATCTATATCTGTTCCTTGAACTTTAATCCACCCAATTGCTTTTTCTCCATCAATCGTCCTAAATTTCTTTAATTGCTTTGTTCTTGATTCTATTTTGTAATAGGGAAATAAATAGTTCTTAACACCTATTATTCCCCCTATTATTACTAGTAAGAGAACTACAACTAAATATATTTTTCTCTTATGTTTCTTCATATTTATATACTCCTATTTAGTTAATGTATATGGACTGTATTCAGTACCAGAACCATCTTTAATTACTGCTTCTTTATTTATATAACCAACTAATCTTACACTATTTGAATATTCTGAATCAAATTTTGTTTTAACTATACCTAATGTCATTGAGTTTGAATAGTTAATATTACCTTTCTTAGAACTTTCTTGATACCATACACTACTTTTTGTAGATGGTTGTGCACTATATAAATCAAATATACTTGCCTCTACAAATTTCAATGAATAGTTCTTTTTACTTGTTTCTTTTCCATATTTAATACCGTTATCATAAGTTTTTATTTCTATATTTTTCTTAGTAAATAATGTTGTTTTTATATACTCAGAAGATTCATTAACTATTTTATATCCTAAATTAGTTTTACGATTAGGATTATAATTACTACTTTTTTTATCATAAGTAGTATAGTAATTACCATTTCCTAATGAATCCATCATTATTACTTTAGTAGTACCATCTTCTAAAGTTTCTATTACTCTCCACTTATATCCAGAATATGATAAGTAAGTTCCTGTTTTTAATTCAGAAATCTTATCTCCTTTTTTATGAGTATTATTATTATCTTTTAGTATATATGGATTTGTTTGAGTACCATCTCCAGATGATATTAAACTATCATTCTTAATATTTAAAACTGGCTTAACACTATATATTTCATCTTTATTTATTTCTTTATATTCTTTTAAGCCACCCTCATTCATATTAAAATAACTATTTAGCCAAGATTCTTTATCTGATTTAGTATTTGATGTCCATGTCGCTATTTGATTACTAATATTTGAAGTATTTTCACTATTTTTAGAATTATTTAAATCTGCTACTGAAAGCAATCCTACATAATTTTTCTTACCATAACTATTACATTTAGTATAATTAGTAGGATCATCCACTTTTTCATTACACCATTTAGATTTAACTATATATTCTTTAGCACTATCACTTAATTTTTCATAAAAATAATTATTTAACCAAGATTCAATTCCTTCATAATTAACTGATGCTAAACTATCTGTTGAAACTATTTTTACACTCTTGTCGCTATTAATTCCAACCATCTTAAATAAAATACCATCAAGCATTACATAATTATCAGTATGTGAACCCTTATATATTTTTGTCTTATCAGTATTTTTACTTACTATATTATTAAGTGTTTGAATTACTTTTATAACTCTTGTCTTTACAGTTTGATTATCTAGACTATCACTTATAGTATAAGTTACTTCATAAGTACCAACTTTATTGGTATCTACTTTTGAAGAATCTATTTTTACATTATTAACATCTATTTTTCCATCTGTATCATCTATTACACTCTTTACACCTTTTTCACTATATTTATTTCCTTGATATATAGTAATAGAATCTTCATCATTTAAAGTTATTACAGGTCCATTATGATCTGTTTTTGATTTAAAAATACCACATTCTAAATAAGCATCATATTTATAACCATCACTTGTTTTACTAACTCTAACCCAAGATGAATCAGTATTACAATACTTATTTGTATAAGGAGCTCTTAAATCTTCTTTTACAAAATCTTTATCATATAAAGTTTGTAATGATACTTTTCTAATCTTATTTCCTGTTGGAAGCATATTAGAATTAATTTCAAAATATCTTTTAGTAGAATCAACTAGTTCTTTTTCCATTGATTTAAACTTTAATAATGGATTAATGATTATAAACCATAATAACAATACAATTACAAAAATTGTAATTATTAATTTTATTTTTTGATTATTCTTTTTCATAAAAAATCTCCAATCTTAATAATAATATTAACCCACCTGAAATACTTTCTCTATCTATGAATTATTATATCATATAGAGATAAATTGTCAATTAAATCAAGAAAAAAAACAAGAGAAGAGTTTCTCTTATTTAATTTTATATGAATACCTTTTATTTCTTATAGTATAAACTATATTAACCTCTTTCATATTTTCAATATTATCTGGTACTTTTATATACAAATATTTACCTAAATAATCTTTATTTTCTAAAAGATTAACAATACTTAATGATCTATAAAATCCATCAGTATCTATATAATTGACTTTAGCATATTCTTTAGTAAAATCTATTAATTCTCCTCCTTCATAATCTGGAGATGTAAATTTAATTATTAAAGCTTTATAACCATTAACAACATTATAATTCTTACTTATAATTGAACAATTATTATCTTTATTACAACTTTCTATATTATAGTTAATACTATTCGAATAAGAAATATTTTCATAAGTAAATTCTTTTGATACATCTAAACTATCAGTATATTTTAAAGTCTCTGTCACTTTTAATTTTTTTTCTTCTTCTAATTTTGAAACATCAACTAAATCTAATTTAATTTTCCTTAAATAGGAAGTATTACCTTTATATTCTTGATAATATAAAACAAAGTTTTTATAATTAATATTTTTATCAACTTTAAATATTAAAGCAAAATTCTTTTTTTCACCATTCTTAATTTTTTCAAGTGGAAAACTATTACCTATATCAGAAAATAATTTACTATATGTGTTTCCTTGAAATGTATAATTATTAGCTCCACTTATAATATGAAAATCATTTCCATCAAATTTTCTACTTATTCCATTATTTATAACGGATATATTTAAAATTACAAAAGCACTATTATCTTCAATAATATTTCCAGCTTTATCTTTCGTTGTATAATAACTTTTATTAATTGACATTGTATAGCCATTAACATTAAATGTATTATTTTCTTTTATTACTTTATGTTCTACTCCAAAATATACATATGATTTATATAAAATAACAATTACTATGATAGTAAAAATTAAATTACATATATATTTATGTTCTTCGTAAATATATCCTAATGTTCTTTTTGTTTTTTTAATTAATCTTTTTATTGAATTTTTATCAAAATTAACATTTACTTCAAATTCTTCTCTATCCTCTTGATTTAATTCTAAAAATTCTTGATCTGCACTAAAGTTAAATTTTTTTAAATCGAGTCCCAAAATTCTTATTATTAATATTAAGAAAACTGGATATTGAAAGAATATCGCTATAGATAGGAAACTATTCAAAGCACGTATTGTAGTTGTAGATAAACTTCCATCATAGGTGTTATAAAAGTTTGTTATAAAAGAAAATATAAAAAATAGTGCTATATACTCTAAAATAGGAATTAAATATAATTTCCAAGGTTTTTCTTTTCTTTTTAGAATAATTACT
>JAUNMG010000005.1:0-34217 GCA_030531905.1 bacterium
CTTTAAGTGAAATTATCTTAGAAACTGCTTCTCTTCTTATTTCATTTAGATTTTTAATAGGAATAAAGATATCATCATCTATATCTAAATCTAGTTTTTCTAGATAAAATGGACTATTACCTAGTCTTTCTAATTGAAGTTTAATTCTTTCGGCACTAATTGGATTAGAAATGGCTTCTCCTACGATATTACCAGTAACTAAAACTTTACTTTCTAAGGAAGTTGCTTCTAACGTTAAGATTTTATTTTTTCTAGCAGTTAACTTAAATCTTAAAGGTAGACGTTTTTCTTCATACTTTTCTAAACTTTCGATTAATTTTTTATCTTGTGTTTTATAAACAGTATCACAAGTAGTTAGTCCTATTTTGTTATCAAGATAGACAATATCATCACTACTATTAATAAGCTTATCTTTATCATTATATAGATAGTTACAGATAAAACCTTTACCACTTTCTAAGAATCTAATTCCATCTTCTTGATTAAGAGTCCTTTCTAATTTTATTTTTATTTTTTTATTGTTTACTGAAATTACTTTTCCTATTTTTAAACCAATATGATTAGGTGTATCTATATTCATAAGAGTAGTTGTTTCAAATAAATTACCATCTGTAAATTTTCTATTAAACAGTGTTTTTAACTTGTTTGTTTCTTCTTCATAATTAAACTCTTTTGAATCTATTAAATGGCGATAAAAATTAGTAATAAATCCTACATATTCAGGGCTTTTCATTCTACCTTCTATTTTAAAACTTTTAATCTTACTATTTAATAGTTCTTTGATATGGCCTGATGTATTTAATTCTCTTGTACTTAATAAATATTTATTGGAAACTAGTAGTTTATTATTTTCATACAAGCTATAAGGAAGACGGCAACAACCTGTACATTCTCCTCTATTTCCACTTCTTTTACCTATCATTGAACTCATTAGACAATTTCCTGAATAACTGATACATAACGCTCCATGAATAAAGCATTCTAGTTCAATAGGAACATCTATTTTGTTAATTTCATTTATTGATAGTTCACGTGATAATACAACTCTTTTAACACCTAGTTTATAAAAAAACTTGATGGTTTCTAGACTGCTATTATTAGCTTGAGTAGAAGCATGAATCTCTAAATTTGGAAACATTTCTCTTACTAAGCAAATCATACCAAAGTCTTGCATGATAACAGCATCAACTGAATTTTTATGAAGAAAATCAATTGTACTTATAAACGCCTCAACTTCATCAGTCTTAATTAGAGTATTCATAGTTACATATATTTTTACTCCATATAAATGGCAATATTTTATGGCTTTAATAAAATCTTCTTCTGAAAAGTTTTTAGCAAAAGCTCTTGCTCCAAAAGTTTTTAATCCTAAGTAGACTGCATCTGCTCCATTATGAACTGCTTGATATAAACTTTCCATATTACCAACAGGAGCTAGAAGTTCTTTTTTATCCATAGTACCACCTCATCTATAATCTATTTTATCAGTTTTAAATATCTAATCAACACTTTTTTTCTAAATATAAAATTATTTTCTAACATATATTTAAATATGGATAAAGATACTATTGAAATGGTTAAGCGACTTAATTTTGAAAACCTAATATGGGTTGTTTTTATCGTTATTTCAGTTTTAGATATATATGGAGATGAACTAATCAAGAAAAGTTTAATTTGTGGTGATAAGACTTCTCAAAAAAAAGCAGATAAACTTTTTTTAACTTTAACTGCTATTTCTATTCCTATTTATATTTATTTTTTATCAAGAAATTATAAAGACTGTAGAAAACATCATAATAAAAGTTATGAAATTCGCTACATGGGAAGTATTTTCGTTTTAATTGGTACTTTATGTTTCTTATATTTTCAACTTACTACAAGACGTCAAACTGACTCACCTTCAAATGTATAACTATTTATCAAATAATTCCAATTTTTTCTTGAATTCAGCTATTTCATCATTAATAATTGAATTTCCAAAATTACCAACTAAGGTTTTCAAACACTGAAAAACAAATAATTTTGTCTCCATATCTATAGAATTTGATGTTTTTATCATGACACATAAAGACTTTAGTTTATTCTCAGTAATATCAGAAAGCATTTTGATTTGAGATTTTTCAAATAATTCAAAGGTACTATCAATTAATTGTTTTCTATGATTGTAATCATATTTTTCAATCCAAGCATTTACAACCGAATCAAATTGAATACTTATCTTACTTCTCTCAGTTCTAAGAAGCTTATCATCATCAACAATCCAGCTATCAACCGCATGTTGATAAATTCCTGAAGCAGATGATGCTATAACATCTATATTTTCTTGATAAAGTAATACTCCTATCATACTTTGACTTGGAACAATATTTATTAGTTTCTTACTTATATTCTTATAATTAAATGATGAGAATTCTTCTTTTCTTAATCCCGGGCCATCAAATGAATATATAGCCTTTATCTTATGTCTTTTTAAAAGACCAGTACCAAGAGAAGCTGTTAAAGCCAAATTTCCTCCCTTAGAGTGACCACAAACAATAACAGGAGAAGAAATTTTCTTTAGAATTCTATTCAAATAATTACCTGCTTCTTTTTGTGAAGGTGTTGGGTATTGAAATGAAAAGTATGCATCTTCTTTCCAACCAACTATAGAATTATCTGTTCCCTCAAACGATACAACTACATCTTTATTAGGTAGGATAAATGTAGCCGCACCAAACTGAACATCATCACCATTTACGTGTTTGTAATTAGAAATCAAAACATTTTTATATCTTTTAGTACCAGCTATCTTTTGAAGTAAATAAAAGGCCTTTCTTTGAACTGAAATATGTTTTTTTCTTGTATCTATACTAATCATCTTACTAACTTCATCTAGAGTGTATGCCTCATTATCCTTAAAACTTACATTATCAAAACTAATATAAGATAATTGACTATATATCAAAATATCGATCTCACACAAAGCCTTTTGAAAGTAATCAAAATCACTATATTTTTCAATAAAATCATTAATATGCACTATTTCACCTTATTTCTTATACTTTTATTTTTTAGTTTTTCTTCATATTCAGAAATATATCTTTTTAAGTCCATTGATGGTTTAAATGCAAATAAGAATGAATATTTTTGTTTTTCTCTTTCTTGAATATCTCTAATTTGACATTTTAATTCTTCATACTTTACTTCAACATTATTTTCTTTAGCGTAATTTCTTACCTTAGTTAAAAGTTTTGTTGAATAAAAATAGTCTATTATTAATATTCCACAAAAAAATCCAAGGATAAATGAAAATGATAAGTTATTATTAAACCACTCTAGCTTTTCTAGTATAAATCCTGCGACAAAGTAGTAGTAAAAGGCACCTATCACAGTCCAGATAAGTGAAAACAAAGGACAAATTATTCCTTTATAATTTCCCCATCTATCACTATAATCCCATAATTTAACAGGTTTATTTACGAATGTTAGTCCACCAATAAATTCAATTAAAGTCATCATAACTCCCATTAATAAAATTATAATAAAAGAAGACATACTCATTTTAGAAAATAACAAATAGATTCCAGTTAATCCACATAATCCAAAGCCATAAATTGGTAAATATGGTCCTATTAGGAATCCTGGATTAACCCATTTTCCATGAACAATTCTTCTAAAGAAAAGCTCCAAAATCCATCCAAATGTACTACCTATATAGAATATAAATATAAAATTTAAAAATAGATTCATTAAATATCCCCTACCTTTATTTTATTATAACACTATAAATTTGGACACAAACTTTAAAGCAAAAATTTAGTGTAAAAAAAAGACAAGTAACAACTACTTATCATTTAACAAGAACCTTTATCAGTACAAATATTAGAGTTTGACTTTTTTATTTTCTTCAATCCATCTTCATAAATTGTTTTTAATTCTTTTAACTGTTTTTGACTCAAGCTTTTATATGGATCTTTTTGACTGTTTACTGTTGATGTATGTATATCTACTATTTTTCCTTCTTTTACAAAAACAACAGTTGGAAAATAAAGTCTTTTTATACTTTCATCATTAAGTCCATCATAGACACTAGCTTTGTCACCTAATAAATCTAGAATCTCATAATATGGTTTTGTTCCCTCTTGTCTTGTAAACACTTCATTATTTTCATCTAAATCTTTTTCATCTCTAATTGAATATGCATTGAAATAGTAAACAGTTTCTTCTTTCTCATTCATAACTTCTAAAAATGGTTCTATCATATTACGACACCAAGGGCACTCAGAAAATCCAAAATAAATTACACCAGTACCTTTACTTAAAAGTTCTACTACTTTTTTACCACTGACATATTTAACACCATTTTTATCCGAAATACTTACTTTTTTATATTTTTTACCAGTGGATAGGCCTGTTCTTCCATTAAATCTTTCATATTCTTTCTTGAACCTTTTTTCATCATTTGTAACTTTAGTATTTTTTACTGTAAAAATTGATAATACTAAAATAACAACAATTATTAATCCAATTATAAACCAAATTTTCTTTTCCTTCATTTTTACCACTCCACTTTTATATCAAATGTTTAAATTCCACCGGAACTTCTGTCTTAAATTCCATTTCTTTTTTCAAAATAGGATAAAACATTTTCAATTTATTTGCATGTAAATATAATCTTTTCATGCCGTCTTTTTCTCCATATTTGTTATCACCAACAATAGGATTTCCAATATTTTCTAATTGAACCCTAATTTGATTTTTTCTACCTGTTTCAATATTAATCTTTAAAAGACTATATTTACTGTTTTCTTTAATTACTTTATAATTCGTAATTGCTTCTTTTCCATCTTGTTTTTTAGTAATATATACAAGATTAGTCTTTGTTTCCATAAGCTTGTCAACAAGCCTTGCGCTTTTTTTAGGCATTAATCCGTGAACAACTGCAGTATATTCTCTTACACTAACCAAGCTATTCCAATCTTTTTGAAGCATATTCTTTGTTTTTTCGTCTTTAGCAAAAACCACAACTCCACTAGTTTCTTTATCAAGTCTATGTACAATGAAAACTTTATTACTTTTATTTTTTTCTTTTAGATATGAGGAAACATAGTGATAAAGTGTCTTTTCTTTTTCTTTAGCAGTAGAAATAGTGAGTAATCCTGCTGGTTTATTTACAACAATAATATAATTATCTTCATATAAAATATCAAATGGCAAACTACTCTTATTTTTTGTTTCTATATTAATAACCATACCCTTTGTAAGCATGTAATCATATTTAGTGGTTTTTGTATTATTAACATAAATAGAACCATGAACCAAATAAGATTTAACCTTTTTTTTAGGCATATCCAAATATTTATACAAATAAGCTAATAATTCTTTATCTTCTTTAACAACTAATTTCATAAAAAACTCCTATATATAAACTATTATACCACGAAAAAGAATAATAACTATTTTTTGATGTTATTTATTTCAAAATATTTTAATAAATAATTCCAGCAACCTATTTTATCGGTTAAGTTTTCATAATTATTATTAACTCTTCTAATAACTTCATCTTTCTCAAACCATTTTATATCTTGTACTTCATCTTTTTGCAAAACTATATCTTTTAAATCAACATCTTTATGAACAATATAAAATTCATTAAAATGTCTATTAATTATATCCCCACTAATATTTTCAGATGTTGTTGCACCTATAAATTCCAGCGATGATTTATCTAAGTCTATTCCTATTTCTTCTTTTGTCTCCCTTATTACAGCTTGATATCCTAGTTCATTAGATAATACATGTCCACCTGCTGTAATATCCCATAAATTAGGCCATAATTTTTTTGTAGAACTCCTTTGTTGTAACAACACCCTTTCATTGTCTTCACTTACAATAAATACAACAACAGCCTTATGATATAATCCTTTTCTATGGCACTCATCCCTACTTGCAACTTCATTTGTATATTCACCATTTGCATTTAAAACATCAAAAAATTCATTCATATTATTATCTCCTTAATCTATATTTAGTAATGTGTCCTTAATTCATACACAATAACTTTCTCTTTATTAACGCCTAATTCTTTATTAAATAAGGCAAATTCTATTATTACATTTTGTAAATTATGTTCCATAGCATACTGATAAATAACATCAAAATGTGGAATACTATTTAATTTTTTATCAAAAATATCAGTTTTTAAATTAAATGTTGGATCACTTATTGCATCCCTTACCGAAGCAGTTGGTTCAGTGGATAATATGGCATAAACTTCACCATTTGACAGAAATTCAACTTCTCCTACTAATAACTGATTGTCAACATAATTTGCAGAACTGACATTAATCGTAAATAAATTATAATCTCTTATTTCTTCCAAAACCTTGTCATAGTCAACTTTTAATTTAAAAACACCACCAGCTTTTGATTTATCTCTTATTGCATAATACTTTGATGGATATTTAGAGATAAATTGTTTTACTTGTTTATCATCTTGCCCTTCAAATAATTTTTCTGGAAATCTATTTAAATTAAGCTCCTCTATTTTTTTTATACTTTCTAGTTTATTTTTTATTATCATTTTCTTCACCAACTCTTAAAATATAATATATCAAAATAATACAATAAAAATCAATATTTTCTATTATATTTCTATCAATATGAAATGGTGTTAACATCATTACAAATAACTTTTCTTAACAATTTCTAAATAGATTATAGCCTATATCTTTTATACATAAAAAAAGAGAAATAATTAATAATCTCTCTTAAAAATTTGATATTTTACTATTCATTACATTTTTATATTTTTCAACACCTGGTTGATTAAATGGATCTACATCAAATAAATAGGCTGAAAACGCAGAAGCCATCATAAAAAACATTGTTAACTGGCCAATACTTTCTAAAGAAATAATTCCCATATCAATTATATTATTAGGAACACCTCCATCATAATGAGCCTCAACAACAGAATTTAAAACAATATCATTGTACTCATTTAATGATTTATCTTCCATCATAACATCAGTTTGATACTTAGCTTTTATCACAGTTTCGTAAATTAGTTTCCTTCCTTCTTGAATAAATTGGCCTAGTGAATGCAAATCCCTAGTATTAACAGTTGATACCGGAAATATTCCTTTGCCATCCTTTCCTTCACTTTCTCCAAATAATTGTTTTAGAAATTCAGTATAGTAATAAAGACTTTCATGGTAAACACTAAAATTCTCTAGTAAAAATCCTAATTTGTACATAACATTTCTAATACAGGCATAATTGTAAGCTTCATCTAAATATTTTTTGCCTCCATAATAACCTTTCAAAAACTTATCAATATCAAGATTCATAACAGCAAGTACTAGTAAATGAGCAGGTGTTATAATACTATATCTACCACCAATATCTGAAGGCATATCAAAAGTCATAAATCCATACTTTGACGCCTCATCTTTTAAATAGCCACTTAATTGATTAGTCGTAACAATAATTCTTTCTTTAAGTTCAGATAAATCATATTTTTCTTTTAGTATATTTAAAATATAATTGTAAGTTAGTTTAATTTCAAGAGTCGTTCCAGATTTAGAAATAACATTAACATAAACACTTTTATCTTTAATATAATTAACGACTTCACTTAATTTTTTAGCTGACAAATTATTACCAATATAGATAACTTCAACATCATCTTTAACAAATTCATTTGTAAAAATTTTTGCGATTGAATAGCTTCCCATATAGGAACCACCAATTCCTATTACAAGTAAAACATCAGCATTTTCTCTTATCATCTGGCTAACTTTCTTTATTTTTTTTAAAGTGGTATCATCAACACTTTTTTGATACCACCCTGTCATACTATCATTAGTAAAATGTTCTAAAATAGAATTTTTTTTCTTTAAAAGATCATCATATAATTTATCATCTAGAAAAGAAGACATGTAAGTTTTAAAATCAAATTTCAACATTATTTGTTTTTCCTCCTATAAACATAAACATCAAACACGCCTTTTGATTCTAACTTAATTTCTTTAACAGTTTTACCATTTAAAACTATTTCATTTTTAGAGTCAAATATCACTTTAATGTTATATGTTGCATCCATATACTTATAATTTATTTCATAATTTCCAATACTAGAAGATATTTTTTCATCTAATTTCAAAATAGAACCATGTCGTTTAAATCCTAAAATCTCTTCAATTCCAACTCGATAATACCATGCTGCTGAACCTGTATACCAAGTCCATCCACCTCTAGCTTTAAAGTATGAAGATGAATAAATATCTGCCGCAACTACATATGGTTCAACCTTATATATATCAGCAATATCTTTATTCAAACTTCTATTAACAGGATTAATCATTTGATAATAATCATAGGCTCTTGATTTATAACCTGCCTTAATTAAAGCCATGATATACCATGAAGTTGCATGAGTATATTGCCCACCATTTTCACGAATTCCTTTTGGATAGCTTTTAATATACCCTGGATTATTAAGTGATTTATCAAAAGCAGGATCTAATAATTTTATTATTTTAGCATCTTTATCAACTAAATTTTTTTCAACAGAATCTATAATCATATCATATTTATCTTTATCTGCCACTCCACTTAATATTGAAAAAGCTTGTGAAATCAAATCAATCTTACACTCTTTATTTTTGTAACTTCCTAGTTTATCGCCATTATCAAAATAGGCTCTTAAATAGTAATCCTTATCAAAACCATTTGTATTTAGGTTTTTCTTTAATTCTTTATTAAATTCTTCATATTTTAAAGTATCTATTTCTAAATCTTTACTGTAGTTTATGATAACTTTAGTAAATTTATCTATTATTTCATATAAGAAGAAACCTAACCAAACACTCTCACCTTTACCTTTAATTCCAACCTTATTCATACCATCATTCCAGTCACCACCACCCATTAAAGGTAGACCGTGTATTCCAATTTGACTCATAGAATAGTTGATTGCTAAAAGACAATGATTAAATAATGTATCTTCTTTTTCAGTATAATTAAAACTAATACCACGTTCAGCTTCATGTTGAGTTAATTCCTCACCATAAATATATGGAACCATTTCATCTAGAATACTGTAATCTTCTGTTACATCTAAATAGTGAATAGTTGCATAAACTAACCATAAATAATCATCTTTATATCTACTTCTTAAACCAAAACGATTAGCTTCATGCCACCAATGAAGAACATCTCCTTGTTCAAATTGATGAGAAGCATTAATGAGAATTTGAGTTTTTGTAAATTCAGGATTAACAATACAAATATTCATCGCATCTTGTAACTGGTCTCTATAACCAAAGGCTCCACTTACCTGATAAAAACCAGCACGTGCCATAATTCTTGATGATAAAGCTTGATATAAGTACCATCCATTTAACATATAGTCAAGACTCGGATTAGATGTTTTTACTTGAATATTGCCAAGTAATCTATCCCATTTTTTCTTCACCATATCAAGTTCAATTAAACAGTTATCGACTATACTATAATGGTAAATTAAATCTTGAAATTTTCTTTCATTTCTTGCACATCCTAAAGTAAATACAACCATCTTTTCACTGTTAGGTTTGATTTCAATAGAGTTAGTTATACTTTTTACTAGAATACGATTATCTTCACAAGAGATAATCTTTTCAGATGATGACATAAAAACATCAACATCGCTAAAATTAATACTATAAACATTTCTAAGTTTTAAATAATTATTATCTGAAAATAACTCAGATAAAATATGTCTACTAGTTTTCTCTTCAAAATTTCCCAAAGTTGGATTCATATAATAAGTAAGATCAATTTTTGCTTTTTCACTTGTTTTATTTGTTAATGAGACTAAATAAATCTTAACACTGTCACTTCTTGCGACAAATTCAGTAACTTTTGTTTTCAAACTGTCTGTTTCAGATTCTAAAATACTATAACCAAAACCATGAGTACAAATTTCTGGATCAAAGATTTCATCATTAATAATAAATCCTTCTGATTTATCATTTAAAATCATTTCGTTAGTCCAAGATGTTATCTTATACTCTCCACTATTATATGAATAAGTATAACCACATCCATTATTAGTTACAATAGTACCAAAATTATTATTAGAAATTACGTTAGACCAAGGAGTTGGTGTATTTTTATTATAAATTACATATTCACGGCCATCATTTTTAAAACCTCCGTAAGAATTGTCATAAGAAAGATTCAAAGGAGAAACTTGCTTTATATTGTTTTGATATGGCAATACCTTAGAAACACTTACCTTATTATTTCGTTGAAGATTATCTACCATATCTTTTAAAGATTCATTACCATTAACATCAAAATAAAGTCTAGGAACAGTTTTTAATAAGGTTAATTCTTCTCTTGTAACATCTTTTAAATCAATAATAGTAACAGTTCCGGGAGTATGATAAAAACTATTTAAGGTATAAATATGATATAATTCCTCTTCTATTTTTTGTCTAATAAGTTTAGCTGATTTATATTCTTCACTATTTAGAATAATAATATCAACGAATATAGATTTGTTTTTAAAATATTCAAAAGCCTTTAGTAACTCCATAACAAATGATAAGTTATTAATGCTTTTAATATTTACCAAAATAATTGGCCTATCACCACTAACTCCAAATTTCCATAAACTACTTTGAGACAAAGCATTTTCTCTTAAAATATCTTTTCTTGAAGAAGAAACAGAAATCCTAGTTGTTTGATATAGATAATTTAGCATTGTATTAAATATGCGCATATCTTCCCCACTTAGATTAGAAACTTTGGTATTAATTATGTTTGATACACTTGCTACTTTGAAGGCATTTTCAATACTCATCTTATCATTATATGAAGAAATAATATCATTTAATTGTTCCATACTTCTACCAAATCCACTGATAAAATATACTTCTTTTTGGCTATTAGGTTCTATACAAATAGAATTTCTTAAAGCCATCACAGGTTCAATATTAGCACCAACATGATTAGTTAATTTAGTATCTAATGCCTTAGGATTTTGATATGAATAACCTCTACCAACAAAGTTAAATCTATCTGTTTCATAGCTATATTCATCTAAAGGATTATCAATTATAAGTCTATTTAACATATAACTAGTAGCGCCTTCATCTCTACTAACTCTTTTAGTAACTAAAGAATTAGAATCACTAAGATATTTAGACTCTAAAAACATACTATTAAAAACACGATGAGCAACATCTTGAGGATTTTCTGATAAAATTGGCTCAGTATATGAAGTTAGTTCTAATCTTTTAGGTTTATCAGAATTATTAATAAATGTAAGCTTTCTTATTTCAGCATTATGGGAAGATGTAACAACAATCTCTGTCTTTGTTGTTATTGGACCATCTTTTCTAATATATTTAATTTTATCTGATGCAAAAACAACTTCATAATAATCTGACTTTTTATTTAGAGGTGCAAAATTATTAGACCAGATTTTCTTAGTATCTAAATCTTTTATATAGAAAAACATACCATAATCTTGTTCCGTAATTTTTCGATATCTGTTTAATTGTAAGGTACGATATCTTGAAAAACTATCTCCTCTATCATTCATAAGTAGACAGTACTTTTTATTTGATAAAACACTAACTTCAGGCATATCAGAAATATATGAAAAACTTCTAATATCATTTTCGATTACTTCTTTTTCATAATTGTACTTTTTATATTTTGAAATTTTCATATCTATATCTGCTTTTACTTGAACTTTTTCTTTTAATAAGATTTCAAAGGTTTTAACAAAAACATTTTCATGAAAATATTCTTTCATAACATCATTTTTTAAATAATTAGTAATTCCCATTAAATTCATACCTTGATGATGAGCATAACAAGCCCTTACGATTCCTTCATTTGATAAATCATATGATTCATAGAAACCATATTTTGAAAGCATACCTAACTTTTTGAACTTTAATGTATTATTATATATTTCTTTTGGATATAATTCTAACTCCATCAAAGTTGAATATGGAGAAATTACTATTCTTTCATTTAATTCCTCTCTAGATTTTAAATATGGAACTGAAAAACTATGATATTTATAATTTAGGGAATTATCAAGTTCATTATAGGCTGATTCACTAATTCCAAAAGGAAGATTTTTATCAACAGATTCCATATATTCTTTTTGACAGATATAAGCAAATGAATATGATTCATCTAGTAATGTATTAGGGTAATTTTTCATAAATAAGAAAGGCATATAATATTCAAATGCTGTTCCAGACCATGAAATAAGTCCTTTGTGATTTTTATATGTAGTTAATGATTTATCTAGACAAAACCAATGTTTACTTGGAATATCACCTTTAGCGATTGCTATAAAGCTAGTAAGACGTGATTCTGATGCAAATTTGTTGTAATTGTATGGTGACATGTGATTTTCAGAAACATCATAACCTATACTTAATACTGATGTTTTAGTATAAAGTTTTCTAAAGTTGGTATTTTTAATTAACCTCTCGATTTTTTCTTTTAAAGCCTCATGAGTACCATCACTTACAAATGTTAAGGCTACAATCAAAGAAGCGACAAAATTACCAGAATCTATTGTAGAGATAAATTTTGGATTTAAAACTTCCATGGTTTTAGTGTCATACCAGTTATATAAATGTCCATGCCACTTTTCTAACTTAGACACTGACTCTATTATTTTTTCTAGATAGTCTATGGCCTCATCCTTAGAAATAAAATCTAAATTATATGCAGAAATAATACTAGTAATTGAAAATGCAATATCTGTAGGAGATGTTCTAAAATCAAGTTTTTCATCTCTGTTTTCTTGATAATTATCAGGTATTAAATAATTATATTCTTCACGTAAATTTTCTTTAAAATAGTCCCATGTTTTTAAAGCTATATCTTCAATAACAGCATCTTCTTTAGAATTTAATTTTTTTTCTTTTTTCAAATCTTTACTAATTAAATAAGTAACAAAAGGAGCTGATATAAAAATTAAACCAACAACAAACATTGATATATTTTTTGTAAATATTGATATTATCAAAAGAATTAAACCAGTTATTAAGTTAACACTAAAATTAAAACAGTAGGTTTTCAAATCAAATTTAGCTGTTTTCGCAACTTCTTCAGCTGTAATCCAATTAAGTAAATTTTTATGGGAAATCTTCATTCTATAAATAGATCTTATAAAAGCATCTAAATATAATTTTGTGTAATAAGGTATAGTTGCAAAGACAACATATGCTCGTAATAGAATAGCTTTGCCACCAAACATTAGATTCTTATAATAGACTGTTTTAAACTTATTATCTTTTAAATATAATTTACTCTTCAAAAATGAAACAATAGAAAAAGCTATTATAAGTAAAACATAAATAAACCAAACAAGTTTATTCTTACAAATAGTAATATTAAGAAGAACTATTATAAATAAAGTCAAAGATAAAAACATTCTTACAATATTATCAAAAATCTTAAATCTTTCTAAAAGATTAGTAGGATTAACTTCTTTTTTTCCTTTATAATTTTTCACCTTAGGAAACATATAATCAAGAATTTGAACATCTCCTCTAGCCCATCTATGTTGTCTAGATGTATCTACTAAAAACTTTGATGGAAAATCATCAATAAATTCTATATCAGAAACATAAGCACAGCGTAAATAACTACCCTCAAGTAAATCATGTGACAAAATTAAATTATCTGGAAATCTTTCATACAAAAGTTTATCAAAAACATCTAAATCATAAATTCCTTTACCTACAAAACTTCCCTCTTTAAATAAATCTTGATAAATATTTGGAATAGATGATGTATAAGTATCAAATCCCCCAATTCCCGCAAAAATTTGTGAATATAGTGATCTATTAGTTGATTCTATATCAGTAGAAATACGAGGTTGCATAAGAGCATGGCCTTTAACTACCTTTGTTTCTTCTTTGTTAAGAATTGGTTTATTTAAAGGATGTGCCATACAACCAACTAAATTAAGAATAGAATTTAAGACTGGCTCTGTATCAGTATCTAAAGTTATTACATATTTTATTTTTAATGATGCATTTTCTAAAGTATTGACATTAAAATACTTTTTTAAATCTTTTTTGGAAAGTTTATTTAACAAGATTCTATTAAATTGAAGAATAGCTCCTCTTTTTCTTTCATAACCTAAGTAGCCATTCTCACTTTCATTATAAACTCTTTTGCGATAAACAAAATAGAATAAGTCTTTTTTATATTTCTTATTTAATTTAGAAGCATATTCTAATCCAAAAGCAGAAATTTCTTTATCATAGTCTTCAACTTTTTTTGAACTTTTCTTAACATCTCCTAATAAAGTAAAATATAAATTATCACTTTTGTTTATCAAATAAAAAGTTTCTAATTTATCAAACATTTCTTTAATTTTAGTTGTATCAGAAATAATGGTTGGTATTACAATCATTGTTGAATCTTCTTCAGGTATTCCCTTTAGATAATTTAATTTATAGGAAGGTTCTGTCCCTACAAATTTTTCTAAAATCAAGTTAACTATTTGAAGTACTAATTGACTAGTAGGAATAATTAATATCAAAAAACCTATAATTATATTTGGAATAAAAATCATTGATAATAAAAAACTAGAAATAATACTAAAGATAGTTACAAAGAAAATATATAAAATCATTCTTAAGGTAGTGTCTTTTTCTTTAAATAAGGAAAAACCTATATGATAATTATTATTATCAGAGTTATCAGAATATAATTTAGAAACATATTCATACTCAGTCACTTTATTTTTCTTAGATAGTTTTACTATTTTACTTCGATACATATTCTTGGTTTCAAAAGCCATTTTAAAATAAGTTTTATCTTCAAGTAATACTTTTTCACATTTACTAACGCTTGAATAGATACTTTCCAAATCATACAATCTAATATTTTTAATACCTGTAAATAAATTAGAAATTAAAACTGTATCATCTATTTTTGACTGATATACACTATTTAAAATATCTTTAAGACTTACATTTTTTTCTTCTAGTTTCTCATTAAAATTTTTAAAGAATTTTCTTGCTTTAGTACCTAATTCTTTCAACTGATTATTAATTTCAAAAGTGTAATAATGATCTCTTACAGGATCAAATTGTTTTGATATAAAATCATCTATACTAATTTCTTCTTTATCAGAAAGTGTTAAGATATTTTTTGCTACTGAATCTTTAATTAAAAACTGATTATAATTTTTCTTACAAAGTTCGCTTAATCTTGCATTATATATACCTATTAAAATTATTTTTGTCATTGATAATTCTTGATAAGAAAAATAATATTTATTTTTTCTTTGATATGAATTTAATTCTTTTACAAATAATTTGTAATTAATATTGTAATTATTTCTTATAACAATTTCATTTATAGCTTTATAGATTTCTTTTGATTTTTTTAATGTTTTAGAAAGAGATTTATTACCAATGATATCATTTTTATATTCAACTACTAAATAAAAATTATCTATTAACCATTCATTAACAATTCCAACATTATTATGTTGTTTTACCTTTTCAACTAAAAATTTGTAATATTTAGAAATTATTTCATAATCTTTAATAAATTTATTTAGTAATCTAGTCATATATCAAAACACTCCCATCTTCTAAAATTATTATACCATGAAAGCTATTTTTGATAAAGAAAAACACAAAAAAACCTTTGGCAAACAAAGGTTAATTTCTAATGGCGGAGACAGAGAGATTTGAACTCTCGCGCCAGTTGCCCGACCTACACCCTTAGCAGGGGCGCCTCTTCAGCCTCTTGAGTATGTCTCCAACTGCACTTATAATATTACATGATAATTAAAATGATGTCAACATTTTTTTAAAAGAAAAACTCCGATTCGGAGCTTACTACATATTTGGTGACCAGTACGGAATTCGAATCCGTGAATGCTGCCGTGAAAGGGCAGTGTGTTAAGCCACTTCACCAACTGGCCAAAATAAATGGCGCCCCAACTAGGACTTGAACCTAGGACCCCTTGATTAACAGTCAAGTGCTCTAACCAACTGAGCTATTGAGGCAATATTAATGGTGGTCCTGATAGGACTTGAACCTATGACCCCACGCTTATCAAGCGTGTGCTCTAACCAACTGAGCTACAGGACCATTAATAATTGGTACTTTTTCATTTTACCTTACTTTTTTAAATAATGCAAGTAAAAATTAAATATTTTTGCAAGTTGCATTTATAGATTACTATAAATTATGTAATAAATCAAGATTTTTTTACTATTTTTTTAACTTTTTGTTTCTTATTATCTAGTTTTTCTTTATAATAAAAGATTTTTTCAAAAAAATATTGTCATATCGCCTATTTTGAGTTATAATCATATTACATTGTTTATGGACTGTTAGCTCAGTTGGTAGAGCAACTGACTCTTAATCAGTGGGTCTAGGGTTCGAATCCCTAACAGTCCACCAATTTAATAAAAACTTGGAATAACCAAGATATAACCTATGACTACTTTCTCCTTATTTTGAAAGTAGTTTTATTTTATATAAGGACTATAAATACCAAAAAGAAGTATAAAAGGAAGAGGTTTATATGGATAAAATTGATAAATTTATTAGAAAAGTAAAAGTTGAATCAGGGTACAGGAAGTTTGTGAACCATGACATTATCGATTTACTATCAAATTATTTTAATGGAAATTATAAAAAAGAACAATATCATAGTACAATTGATAATCCTTTGGATATAGCTCTTCAATTTTATAAAGAGTACAACTATGAATATTATAATTTAATTCTAAATGGAATAAAAAGTAAAGATATAATCATTGATACTGAAATAACAAAATCCTATGTTAACACAAGCAATTCAAAAGCTTATATCAAATTAAACAAAAATGATGTTGATATATTCATGTTAGTTCATGAATTTGCCCATTTCATTGATAAACAAAGTGTTCCTCATATAATTCCTGATAACTATTGGTTTTTGTCTGAAACATTTGCCTTTTATTTTGAAAAACAATTAGAACTTTGGTTAGATAATGATAAGTATAAGGATCTTATTTTAGAAAGAAGAAATAACCGAATGTTTTTTGAATCACGTATGATGAAAGCCATTAATTATCAATTGTATTATGAAGACTTATATAAATCTAATGGTGATATCAAAGAAAGTGATATAGATTTAGAACAAATGAATTTTATAATGAGATATGATACTGATGGTAACACTGTAAATTACCTACTACAATATCCAATAGCAAATATCCTTTCTGAAACTTTAGTTAAAAATAATTTATTATCTGATGAAAAAGAATTTGTAAGTACATGTTTAAATATAGATTTATATGGTCTTTTGGATAATAAATTTCCACATCAATCTAGCATCACAAAAAAAGCAACTATCTTTAAATAATAGTTGTTTTTATCTTTCCTATAAACTCTCTGAATATCTTTTTTGAATCCTCATTATTCATCTTTTCAGGATGCCACTCTACTCCTATTTGAAAAATATCATTACTACTTTCTAAAGCCTCAATTACTCCATCATAGCTTCTTGCTGTCACCTTAAATTCTTTAGAACTTAAAACTTGTTGATGATGATATGAATTAACTATAATTTCACTTTTTCCAATTATATTTTTTAATTTAGAATCTTCAATATTTATAATATGCTCACATTTATAATGATTAGAGACATTTACTAATTTATTATTAGTATTATAAAGAGCCATTGATTGCATTCCTTGGCAAATACCTAGAAGAGGTAAATTGTTATCTAATGCATATTTAATTAAATAATCATCTAACGATCCTTTTTCATCTCCACCAGTTAATAAAATACCTCCACAAAATTTAATCAATTCTAAATTATTTTCATTGATAAGAACTGGAATTGCACCATTATCACTTACAGCATTCAAATAATTAATATCCAGTTCTTTAGTATTTTCCATTCTATTTAAAATCGCTACTAATTTCATAAGTAAAATAAAAAAAGATAGTTTGAAGACTATCTTAATTTTCCTTTCATACCCTTCATTCCTTTTACACCGCCATTAGCTGCAAAACCTTTTAGTATATTTGTATCGAATGAATGAGTCTTACTAATTCTTTTTTTATAATTTTTTACACCAATATTTATTAAATCATCTAAAAGATCAGAGAAATTAACACCCTTAGCTTCCCATAGATAGAAAGCTAAACTACCAGGAATAGAGTTAATTTCGTTAATATAAGCTTTTTTTGCTTTTTCATCGATTAAGAAATCGATTCGACAAACACCTGCAGAGCCTAAGTTTTTAAATGCCTTAACTGCAATATCTTCTATATCTTTTCTTAATTTATCACTAATTTCTGCTGGAAGTTTACGGTTAGCTGAAGCCATCCCTTTAGAACCATTCTTAATAGGAACTTTATAGCCTCCCTTAAGTTTCTTTCCACCACCAACATATTTTTCGTCATAAGTTAAGAATTTACTTGCAGAAATAACTTCCTCTATTTCACTAACTTTTTGATGTTCATAATTACCTAAAACACTAATATTACATTCTTTTAAGTTAGGTACAACTTCTTCTACTAATATTTTGTCATCATATTGCATTGCATCATCAATTGCTTCTTTTAATTCATCAACATTATCTGCAACTTTGATACCAACACTACTACCAGTAGCTGAGGGTTTAACTATAACAGGGAATTTTAATTTTTTAATATCAGCTAAAACGCTTTCTCTATCATTTTTGTAATCACAATCATAAAACCATGTATATTTACTCATTGGTAATCCAGCTGATGCAAAGATATCTTTCATAAATACTTTATCTTGTCCTACAACTGATGCATAAACATCTCCTCCAACAAATGGAATACCAATAGTTTGTAAATATCCTTGTAAAACTCCATCTTCTACATTAGTACCATGTACTATTGGAAAAGCTATATCAATATCAGTAATTACATTATGAGGAAATCTTTTATTTTGTAAAACAAAAGAACCATCTTTTTCATATAAAACAACATTTTTTCCATATTTTTTTATTAAATTTAAATCTTTATATACTTCAATATCCTTTAACATATTTCCTGTATACCATTCACGATTTTTTGTTATATAGATAGGAATAATATCATACTTTTCCTGATCTAATTTATTAATTGCTTGCATAGCAGAAATAATACTTACTTCATGCTCTACACTTTCACCACCAAAAATAACTCCAACTTTAATTTTCATTTTAACACGCTCCTATTCATTATATGTATCTGGTAAATCATTTTCGAATAATGCATAAACTTCTTTTTTACCAGTTAAAGTAGCAATAAATTTATAAGCATCTCTTACATCATTATATACAATTATTTTATCTTTATCAAAACCTTTTTCAACTAAACCTTCGTAAATTGGTTTGGTATGTTTTTCTCCAATTAAAACAGCATAATCAGCAACTTCTGAAATTTGTTTACCAAATTCTTTATTATAATATGCTTCTTTATCAGCAAGTTCTATCATACCAGGTGTAACAACTACTTTAATACCAGGCATCATTCCAAGAACTTCAACAGCACCCTTAGCACCAACTGGATTAGAATTATAAGCATCATCTATCATATAGAAACCATTTAATCTTTTTAATTCAAGACGATGTTCAACAGCCTTAACTCCACGTACAGCTTGTTGTAACGCTTCTATTGTTATTCCAAATTCACGACCTAAAGCAATACCAGCTAAAATATTATATACATTATGTTTACCTAATAGTTTAGTTTGAAATTCATATTTTTTCTTATCGCCTTTGAAAATAACATTAAATGTAGAACCTTTACTGTCACTTTTTATATCAGTAGCTCTAACATCAACATCTTTATTATCTATACCAATCCATACTATTTTTACTTTATTCTTTAGATTATAACTAACTTGTTTAGGATCATCACCATTTAAGACACCAATACCATCACTAGGTAATGATTCAATAAGTTCAAATTTACCTTCTTGAATATTTTTTTCACTACCAAAGCTTTCTAGATGAGCTGTACCAATTCTTGTTAAAATACCATATTTAGGATGAACAAGATTACATAAACCTTTAATTTCTCCTTTAACATAAGCACCCATCTCTGCTATAAAGATATCAGTAAATTTATCCATATGGTTATTTACAGTCATAATAAGTCCATTAAATGTATTTAAGTTTCTTGGAGTTGGTAATGCATTATACTTAATATTTAAAATATCACTTAAAATATTTTTACTACTAGTTTTACCATAACTACCTGTAATACCAATAATTTTTAAATTAGGCATACTTTTTAATGTAGATTGAGCCTTATGCTTATAGTAATAGTATACGCCTCTTTCATATGGATGATTAATAATATTAGCAAGAAATACAACAAAGTTATTTAAATATAATTCTACTACTATAACAACAAGCATTTTATATACTAAAGCACTATTATCAAAATTGAAGAATAACACTGCTACTGGAATAAGATATAATATGGTTGTTGTAAAGATTAATCTTTTTACTCTCTTAGTCACTACTAATGGCTTTTTTTGTTGACTATTTGAAATAGCTTTTTCTATTTTATATGTTGTATAAATATAAATAACTAATAAAACTAGTAATATAGCTGTTTCTACTCCAGAAATGCCAACTGTAACAAAAGCAAGTATAATTGATAAGATAATTGCAATTATCTCTAAACTTATAAAGTTTTGATAATTTTTAAATACCCATTTTAAATAACGATTATTTTCATTATATAAATTTTGTTGTAACATATGTAGGGAAATTTTACTCTTAAAAAAACATGTAATAGCAATAGCTACTAATAAAATATAAACTAACATTCTAAACACCTCCACTTAAAAACGAATGTAATATATTAAGAACTTGTCCCAAGTTTTCTAAATAAGCATAGTGAGTTCCAGGAAGAACTATTAGAGCTGCATCTGGCATAATCTTTTCCAGCATTTTTGCTTCTTCAATTGGAGCTTCTGTATCATTATCACCCCATATTAGAATAGTAGATTCTTCAATTTTTGATGCATAAGCAGATAAATCTTCATTAACTGTATTAACAAGTATTTGTCGCATCATTGGACTAGCCGCCTTATAATCTCTAGAACCAATATATTTCTTCATAAACTCACCAAACTTATCCATTCCTGGTAAAGTCTTAAGTTTTTTTAATACCCTTACTTTTAAGGGCTGTTTTTGTTGTAATCTAACACATGGACTTCCAAATAAAACTAATTTTTCGATTGGATTATTTGCTGAATATCTGATAGCTACTCTTCCCCCAAAGGAATGTCCCATCATGATTGGCTTTTTAATTTTCAATTCTTTTACAAGAATTTCTAACATATCAGCATAATCACTAATACTCCAAGCCTCACTAGGCTCTTCGCTTTCCCCAAATCCAGGAAAATCAATAATAGTTATTCGAAAGTTATTTGCTAAATTATCACCGATTGGCTTCATCATCTCTATATTTTGACCCCAGCCATGAAGTAAAACAACATCTTTACCCTTACCATATTGTATGTAATTAACAAGGGTATCTTTAATCTTTATTTTCATAACTTTCACCAAAATAATTATACCATACATTATTTTTAAATAGAATAAAAAAAGAAAAATTAACATAAATTTTACAATCAAAAGTTAATTCAATAAAAAAATGTGCTATATTATTTCAATTTTATTTCTACTATCGACTTATTCTTAATATAACTAACCCTATATCTTAAATTAAAATCTACACAAAAAAAGAAAACTATTATCATTTTCAGTTTTCTTAAATATTTTATTTGGTTATTACTTGTTATATTTTATCATTTCAATATTTTTCTAGAATTTTTACTTCTTAATATTTATTTTTTGATTTTCTAATTTATCACTTTTTGCCATATGATCACACCAATCTAAATTAGTAAAATTAAATCCAAGACTTTCTGCTTCCTTATTTCTAAGATCCTCAGTGAAATAGTAACGACTTATAGTCTCACCATCGCTAGTTTCATATGAAAAACCATATTTAATACATAAATTATTACGATCATATTTATACATTTTACATTTATTTACTCTTTCTATAAATCCTTGTATTGGCATATAATCACTATTATTATTATCATCAAACCATTCAGAATCAGAATCTTTTTTTATACAAGAAAAAGAAATATCATTATATAACAAAGGAATTTGTTCATAAGTTGCAATTACTTCTTCATCTAAATTTACACGTTCTTCTCTAAAACCTATTTGCTTTCCATATCTTGGTACACATTCTATTTCAAAACCAATCTCCTTAGTATGGATTTCATCATATCCTATTACTTCATACACTGGTTCCTTAACTGTTACGCTGTGTTCAGGTATTACCACTTGCACTTTAAAATTAAAATTATTCATATCTATTTTTCCTTCTTTCTAAACAAATTACACTGTATAAATCAATATGTTTTAATACTAAACAGCATAATTTTATTTTATCTAAAATTTAACATTTTTTAACTAAATTTATTCAATATTACATCGACATAACTTAGTTTTTTATAATTATATATATCTTAAATTAGTAATAATTTATTTTTTTGATCTGCCATAAACATTTTATGCCAATCAAATCCATTTGCTTCTGCAAAAGATCTCCTATGATTTGCAAATATCATACTTTTATCAGATTTTGTAAACTGATAAGTGTCTAACTCACTAGGTCTTAAATCATTTTTATACAAAAGCATATCTTTATCGTCATTTGTAATATTACTTAATTTAATAGTTCCACTATTCATGGTTCCATAAATATTTTTAGAATCAACTAATTTCAAATTATACTTTGAATTATAAGTAATTTTATACAAAACAGCATCTTTAAAATTATGTACTTATTATTATTATTATCTTCAGTTTAAATATGCCTACTACCATTGTTTTTTTCTAAATTATTATTTACTTTTGAATAGAAATTCATGTCCCATAATCTACCATTAACATAATATGATTCTAATCTTACACCATTTAACTGTGCTACTTTCTCATGTAATTTTTTTGAAGGATTGTTGAATTCAAATACTGCACTAGTAACACTAGCTACACCAGTAGAAAATAATTCATCATAAAAATTATTAATAACTGTTGTACCTAAACCATTATGCTGTAGCTTTGGATCTATTCCAATTTCAACCTCTACATTTTTACCATTTGCATTACTTCTTAGGATATTTATATACCCAGCATAATTGTTTTTATCATCTATGACAACGTAACTATAATTCATCAAAGCTTTAGAAATTCCATAATTTCCATTACCTCTTTGTAAAAAATATTTATCTTCTCCCAAAGGTATTGTAAATTTTTTTCTTTCTTGCATCGCATTTATATGTCCTTGAATTATTTTATTAAAATCAATACCTTCTTTTTCGAATACATCTGGTCTTACCATTTTAAATCCATTATTTAATTCTATTTTTTCTGATAATTCCTTTTTTTCTGTATCCAATGTTGATAATAAAATTGAATTATTCTCAGGAATTACTATTCCATTATTTTTCTCCATACCTGGAACATGTTGAAACATCAAATTAGATTCCAAGTTTTCACCACTAATTGCTCCAAACGGAATCGAACCATAGTAATTCATACTAGTGTCGTTTAATAAATTTAACATATCTCTATTACTACTATTAATAGATAATGTTATATTATGAACATTTGAATTATGAATATAATTAATATAGTCATCAATTATATAACCAGATAATTCATCCGTTATATCGCTCCCTAAATTTTTATCTAAGAAAATATTTAAATTAGCCCTTCTATTAGACCAAATTAGGTTACTTAATCCCACTATACCAATAATTCTATCATTGCTTTTTATTGAAAAAGGAAATTGTAATCTTGGAATAGTATAATCTTGTGAAAATCTTTCCAAATCTTTTTCTGATATTCCTGGTATTAATAAGTTGTTTTCTATTACAATATTACTACTTGGAAAAATTTCTTTTTTTTCTATTTTTGTTTCACTTTTAGTAAGATATATCATTTCTTGAATTTCTGTAATATTTAATGACTCAGATAGGTATTTATTGAATTCATTTAATATTTCATTTTTGTCTTCATTTTCCAAATCTTTATTGACTTCGAACCTAATTGAAGCAACATTATTTTTTGCATCAATATTGTATAATCCAATATACCCTAAATATTCTTTATCTTTATTTGTAATTGCCGCTCTATAAGTGGTTGGCATTTCTTTTAAAATTAACTCTACTTCTTCATCTGATACATTTGAATTATCTTTAATCAGTTGTTTTGTTGTCTCTATATAAGTATCAAAACTCCCTATTAAGTATTTATTTGTTTGTAATTTTGAAATGAAATTTTCACTCATCTATTAATCCTCCAATCAGTATATAAAATGTATCATTTATTAGGTATTTTATTTTAATCGTATTATTGAGCTATTAAAAAATTAAATGATATCATCATAAATGATTAAATAAGATATATTTTTTTATTGAATAATTTTCAGTTTGATTTTTAATATGAACAAGAAAACTATTATTTAGCCTCTTCTTCATGTATTTTTTCAATTATATTTTCGATATGATTTCCATATTCAATAGATGTATCATATAAGAATTTTAATTCTGGTGTATGTCTTATCTCTACTCTTTCAGAAAGTTTTCCTCTAATAAAATGACTCGCTCCATTTAATGCATCTAAAGTTTCTTTTTTTCTTTTTTCATCTAAAACTGTAAAATAAACTTTTGCGTAACTTAAATCACTTGTAATATCAACACCTGTTATAGTAACAAATTTAATATCTTCATCCTTTATTTCAGTCATTAATATATTACTAATTTCTTCCATAAAGGTATGATTTAATCTCTGTATTTTAACATTTGCCATAACCATTTCTCCTTACATCTTTTTTGTCTTTATTGGATACTTCAAAGTAAATCTACTTTCATAAAATTCATATTTACTAACTTCTTTTACAAATTCATGTGTATTTAAATCATATATTTTCTTTAATGAGTGTTTTGAAGCATCTGGTGTAACTACAGCTACTGCATTAAAACCAAATTCAATAGCATCTTTCCCAAACTGTCCAATATATGATTGTCTAAATTTATTTTCTGAATCTAAATAGTTAATATATATCTTTTTATTCCTTTTTACTACAAGAAGTGACTTTTCATCTAGTAATTCTCCAACAATAACATTATTTTTCATCCTAAACTCCCTATCGTTTAATTTCTACTAATTCATATACTTCAATAATATCTTTTTCTTTATAATCTTGACAGTTTTCTAAAGTAAGACCACAGTCCATATCTTTTTTAACTTCTTTTACTTGATCTTTTTCATGTTGAAGTGTCTTAATACTACCATTATAAATAACTGTTCCATCTCTAACAATTCTTGCTTTCATGCCATTTTTGATATTTCCAGTTAAAACATGGCATCCTGCAATTAAACCAACTTTTGAAAATTTAAATATTTGTCTAACTTCAAGTGTACCAACAACATGTTCTTCATATTCTGGATCAAGCATTCCTTTCATAGCAGCTTCCATATCTTCTACAACTTTATAAATAATATCGTAGTTTCTTATTTCAACTCCATATTCTTTTGCTGTATCCATAGTTTTTTGATTACCACGAACATTAAATCCAATGATAATTGCATTAGAAGCTGATGCTAAAACAACATCACTTTCAGTTATTGCTCCTACACTTGCTCTAATAATATTAATTTTAACGCCATCAACATCAATTTTTTCTAAAGATTGTCTAACAGCTTCACTACTACCATTAACATCAGCTTTTATAATGACATTAATTTCTTTAATTCCTTCTTTTATTTGACCAAATAAATCTTCTAAAGTCATACCAGTTCTATTAGTATCAGCTTCTTTGGCTCTTATTTGACGTTCTTCAGCAATTGCTTTTGCTTGCTTTTCTGTTTCAAATGCCATGAATTTGTCCCCAGCACTAGGAACTTCTGAAATACCTGTAACTTCTACTGGTGTAGATGGAAGTGCTTCAACTATGTTTTGACCTAAATCATTTTTTAAAGATCTAATCTTTCCATAATAATTACCAATAACAATTGGATCTCCAAGTCTTAATGTACCATTTTGAATTAATAATGATACAACTGATCCAACTTGTTTATCCTTACGTGATTCAATTACTGTACCTGTTGCATATCTATTTGGATTAGCTTTTAACTCTTGCATTTCACTTACTAAAAGAATATTTGCAAGTAACTCATCTATTCCAATACCATTTAAGGCTGATATTTTATTAATAATTGTATCTCCACCCCATTCTTCTGGAGTAAGACCATTTTCAACTAAAGCTGTCATAATACGGTCGATATTGGCATCTTCCTTATCAATTTTATTAATTGCAACTATAATTGGTACTTTAGCAGCTTTAGCATGATCAATAGCTTCTTTAGTTTGAGGCATAATTCCATCATCTGCAGCAACTATAATAATAACAATATCTGTAACTGATGCTCCACGAGCTCTCATTTCTGTAAAAGCTTCATGTCCTGGAGTATCAATAAATGTAATTTTTTTACCTTCATAAGTAACAGAATAAGCTCCTATTGCTTGAGTAATACCTCCAGCTTCACCACTAGCAACATTACTTTTTCTAATTGTATCCAAAAGAGTTGTTTTACCGTGATCAACATGTCCCATAATAGTAACTACTGGTGGACGTTGTACTAAATCTTCTTCATTTTCTTCTATTTCATAATTTTCAAAGTTAGAGATATCTTTTGTTTCTTCACGTTTTAATTCTTTATTATAATCAAGTACTAAAACTTCTGCTGTTTCAAAGTCAACACTTTGATTTTGAGAAGCCATAATTCCAAGAGCCATAACTTTCTTTATGATCTCAGTAGGATTAACTCCTAAGCTATCAGCAATATCTTTAATTGTCATTCCCTCTTTATAAAGAATAACATTATCATCTTGTTTAGCCTCATTACTTTGTAATTTTTCACGATGTTTATAAATTTTCTTTCTTTCTTTCATAAAGTTTGTTTTAGCTTCTTGTTTTTTTACTGCTCTATTCTTTACTTTTTGAAAACTTTGTTGATTATCTAAATCAATATTAGTTAATGATGCTAACTCTTCTGCTTTGTCCATAACTTCTTCTTCATAAACTTCATCTAAATCATCTTCACTATCATTAACGTAGTCTTCTCTATCTTGCATTTCATTATCTAAAAGAATAATATCATCTTCAGTTAATAATGATTCTTCATTATCATAAGAAATTCCAATTTTATCACATAACTTCTTAACTTCTTCTATTGATAGTGATACATCATTAGCATAATCTAATAAACTCATCATCCTTCTTCACCTCTTTTTCTAATTTTTACAAATTTCTTTTATTTCTTCATAGACCTCGTCTTTTATTTCTACTTCCAATCTTTTTTCTAAGATTTTACTCTTTCTAGCTTTTTCTAAAACATTCAAGTCTTTCTTTATATAAGCTCCTCTTCCATTAGCCTTACCACTTAAATCAATAATAACTTCTTTTTCTGGAGTTCTAACAATTCTAAGTAATTCTTGTTTTGGAAGAGCTTCTCTTGTAACAACACAAGTTCTAAGTGGAATTTTTTTAACTTTCATCAAATCACCTATTCACTACGGAAGTTAATTCCATCTAGACTTGCTTGTTCTTGTGTTTTTATATCTATTTTATAATGTGTTAGACGGCTTGCTAGACGAGCATTTTGTCCTTTTTTACCAATAGCTAGTGAGAAATTGTCTTTATCTGCTATAACCATTGCTTCTTGTTTTTTAGGATCAGTAATTGCAACAGTTAAATTTTTAGCTGGTGCTAAAGCATTTTCAATAAATACAGCTGGATCCTTATCATATCTAACAACATCTAATTTTTCTCCATGTAATTCTTCCATGATTCTAGCAATACGACTACCTTTTTCACCAATACATGCTCCAATAGGATCAATATTGGCTTTTTCTGAATAAACTGCTACTTTACTTCTGAAGCCAGCATCTCTTGCTACACTATAAAGTAAAACAGATCCATCAGAAAGTTCTGGAATTTCAAGTTCAAATAAACGTTTTACAAATCCATAATGACTTCTTGAAAGTAGAATAAGTAAATTCTTACCTGAATTATCTACTTTAGAAACATAAACTTTTATTTGACTACCCATTTCAATTTTTTCACCAGGAATAATATCTTTTTTAGGTAAAATTCCATTAGTACGACCTAAATCTATAAAGTAATTATCAGTATCTTCTAAAGCTACAGTACCAACAAGTAACTCATCTTGTTTATCACCGTATTCAGCCATAATACTATTTCTTTCAGCCTCACGCATTTTTTGAACAACTACTTGTTTTGCAGTGGAAGCTGCTACACGTCCAAAATCTTTTGGAGTTACTTCAGTATCAATAGTATCTCCTACATTTAAGGATTTATCCTCACGTCTAGCATCACTTAATTTAATTTCCGTTTCAGGATTAAAGATATCTTCTTCAATTTCATTTCCTTCTTCATCAACTTCAAAATTATCAGAATAATCATCTGGTTTTTCATCAGGAACTACTGTTAAATATGAATATACTTTTATTTCTCCTGTTTCACGATTAATCAAAACTTTAACATTAGTCTTTGAATTAAAATTCTTTTTATATGCAGAAGTTAGTGCTAACTCCATTGCTTCATATACTACTTCTTTATCTATTCCTTTTTCTTTTACAATATTATCAAGTGCTTTTAAAAACTCTTTACTATTCATTGCTACCATCTCCTTTTTCCTCTGAATAAATATCTAATTCATCATAATCTTGTTCAATTAAAGAAGTCTCATCCATAATTTTATTTATAATTCTAGAAGCTTCTGTTATCTTATTTAAATCAATAACACTATCACTATCTAAAACTATATTAAAAATAGTTTTTCCTTCTTCACTAGACTTAAAAGCATCACTAACATATATGCCTAAATCCTCAATTTTAGAATTAACAAGATTGCTAACTATATCTTTAATATAAAACACCTCCTACATAACAGAAGGAGTGGAAATTTAATTCCACTCCTCCTTTCTTTCCTAGATTATACCATATATATAACATTATTCCAAGTTTTTCTTTTAGTTTTTTGTTTTTTCTTCTTATCAGATGGTGACACCCCAAACTCCTCCAAATCTTTTCTTAAACACTCCTCATCCTTTAATCTCTTAATTGCTCTAGCCTTAACCTTCATTATATAAGCTGAATCACAATGAGCCTTTTTAATATAAGAATCATATTTTTCCTTTTTATCATGATCAAGTTCATATAAATGATAGATAACCATCTTTGAAGTTTCAGGAAGTCTTTCTAAACTATTTATAATATCTTTATGAACATCTTTAATAAACATGCAATCAACAGCCTTAGTACTAAAATCTTCTTCAACTAACATTTCTTCTTCAAGTGGTAAAGTTTCACTTAAATATATTTTTCTTTTTAAAACTTCCTTGGTATCTTTACTGTTATAAATTTCCATATAAATATCAATAATATCATCTAAGTAATCAATTTCTTCATTTGCTTTTATTATGTGTCCAAGTTCTAATTCTAATGATTTCTTACAGTTAAGATAATCTACAAAAAAAGATTTTCCTTTAATATTTCTAATTTCATTTAAGCCCTTTTTGATATAGCCATCAATATAAGCCATCGCAAATGGTGGAAAACTTGCTTTTTCAAGAGAATAATTATCAACAGCCTTTATTAATCCCTCGTATCCATAACTTTCTAACTCTTCTTTATTTAATTCACCATATCTATAATTATATTTAATAACTTGTTTTACTAATCTAAGATTTCCTTCAATTAACTTATTTCTTAATAATTTCTTTTCTTCCTGGTCACTACATTCTTTATACTTTTTCATAATAATACCAAACTCATCTTTTGGCATTGTTTTTGGAAGAGTAACTACATTATCATTATTACTATAAATATAATTATCAAAATCGGTATATAAAGCTCTCGAATCACCAATTACATAAATATCTTTACTCTTTAAATATTCAAATACTAGTGGAATTAAATCTTCTGGTACATCTCTTTCAATGATTGGAAGCTTAACAGTAGTAAAATAATACTCTTGTCCTGTTTTCTCATCATATTTTCTTCTACAATCAACTTGATTTAAAATATGCTCATCAACATAATCTTTTATTTTTGCTTCTATTTCCATATTTAAACACCCCATTTTATTAATTAAATAGCACTTCAAAATTGTTCTGTATTATACCATAAAATTAAATTTATGTAAATGTTTACTTATTTTTATAATATTTTTTGTGATTTTTAGCAATATTGTGTTATTATCAAATTGGTGAAGATAATGAAAGATTTTTATAAAAAACATATTAATTTATTAAAGGGAATATTTAGTTTTATTTTGTTTTTTTCAAGTTCCTATATTAGTCAATTATTAATAATTATTTTAAATTTTAAAAAATTAACTGTAAAAGATGCCGTAATAATTAATTTCTTATCAAGTTTAATTATTGCCTTGATTTTGATATTAATATATAGAAAAGACTTAGTAAAAGAATTTAAAATATATAAAAGAAATTTATCAACAAATGTTGATATTGGGATAAAATATTGGTTAATTGGACTTGGCTTTATGATGGTATCAAATATCATTATAAATATTTTATTTAAAGCTGGACAAGCTACCAATGAACAAGCTGTTCAAAAAATGATTTCTGCAATGCCTTATCTATTATTAATAAGTGCTGGAATCCTTGCACCTATAAATGAAGAGATTCTTTTTAGAAAAGTATTTAAAGATAACATAAAAAATAAAGTTATTTGTATTTTAGTATCAGGAATTCTTTTTGGTTATATGCATGTTATTTCTGCTACTACAATTTCCCAATTTTTGTATATAATTCCTTATTCTAGTTTAGGTATTGCTTTTGCAATAATGTATTCTAAAACTGATACAGTATTTACATCTATGTCCATGCATATGTTTCATAATATAATACTTACTATATTATCAATTATTTAACAAAATAAATATTAAAGGTCATAATAGTTTAATCTTTATGACCTTTTTATATTTAGTATAATTTATTTGATTTTGTTACTTCTATTACCGGACGTACACCACGATCTGTACTGTGAACGTAACTAAGACTTACGGAACGGGATTCACTATAAACAGTCCAAATAAATCCCACACGAGATTTATCAGGAGACTCTAACCATTCTACATAACTAGAACCTGTTGTTGAATAGTTTGTATTTTCTAAAATAAAATTGCATTTATTATTGATCTTTATTGGATTTATTAAGCTTACATTTTTCCGTTTACTAACTGTTGGAAGTTGCTTAATTGCCGTTACTGGTCCATTGTTATTTTTGCCACTCTCATCATAAGCTGTGGTTACAGAACCAGATGCAACTCCTTCTCCTACATTATTGTAATAGATTGATACTGCTTATAATAAAGATAATTATTGTTTCAATCTTATTATCGAAACTGTTACTGATATTAAAATTATTAATAATATAGTAATATTATTGATTACAATGACTTATCAAACGAAGAATTAAAAAACTTTCCAAATTACATTCACTACTTTAATTATGAAAGACCACAGTCTGCACTTAAATATCTAACACCAATGCAATATTAAGACATCTATTACGTTAAATAAGAAGCAAAAAATTTAATTTTTTAATTAATTATCTACTTTTACTTGACCAATGCAAAACTACTTTTGTAAAATAGCTTTTTCTAAATCTTCAATATTTGAAACACCACTAATTATAAAATCCACTTGATTATCAGAAATAGTGATTTTTTTTCTTTCTTTTATTTGATAGTAAACATCTTTTGGAAATGAGCTAAGATATTCAATGTTGTCTCCAATAACACCTTCATAAACATGATTGTAATCCATTTTAATATTACTAATATTTTTTATGTTTGTTTCATCATCACTATTAATTTTTACTATATATATCCTGTATCCACTTCCAACTTTATCTTTTAGTTTTTCATAGTCTTCACAACTATTAAGACATTGATCCAGTATAAATGATACATTTTCTTTAATTAAATAATTAATTCTTTCATCTTGAATTTGTCTAACATTTTTATCTATTTCTATCCTTTTTTCATCACTATAATCTTTTGTAAACTGATAATAATAATTTCTAATATAATCATTGCTTAACAAATAGATTTTTAAATCTTTTGACAAATTTCTAGCAATCGTTGTTTTTAAAGATCCCGGTAATGCTACAAAAGTCACCACAAATGGTTTATCGTATTTTACTACATTTTCTAAATTTATTTCACTAATAAAATCTTTATCCATATTAATTCTCCTCTTCATATATTATTATTTCACACTTACTTTTATTATATCTTATTCTCTTAATTTTAGTAATGTATTTTTAATTTTTCAAACATAATATTTGTACTTGCATTTATATCTGCATCATTAACACTATTATATTACTAACATTCTCATTTTCTAACACTAATATGACCGCCTTTCTTATGTTCGAGAAACGAGGTCATATCATTTACCTGGTCTTTATAAATTATTTTAAATATTTACTCCTCTTTCTATTTTTCTATCACAGTAAATCAATCCAATAGAAATAATAAATTGAATTATAAATGAGATTGTTAGTTGCATCCATAAACTATTTGATAAAACCATTTCATGGAAGAATAACAAATATAGAAAAGAATTAAGAAAACAAATAAACACATAATTTAAACCTATCATGATACTTTTAGATGTCATATTAAATATTACATAATAATAGATTAATAAATTAACAAATAAGCTACCAAAATATGTAACTGTTAATCCAAACATCTCAAAAATGCTTGCCTCACGATTTGTTAAATTATATATTAGTAATAAAAATGCAATAATTATTAGTGAAGAAACACAAATTGAAAATAATGAATTTTTAAAACCAAATTTTTTAGTAATATAGTTACTTATAAAAATAATAAATGGTACTACAAATAATGAAAATGGTAAATTATTACCAAGCACCGTAAATTGATAAGATTTTAATGATACTGCTAAAATACAAATAACAGATAATAATATTGAAAACATAAATACATCATTATTGTATTTTTCTATATCTATTCTACTCTTTACATTCTTTTTCTTTTTTCTATTATTAGTCTTATTTGATGATTTTTTAACTTGACTTGTAGCCATAAATTTCACTCCTTATTTTTCTTATACACTAATAATATCATTTTTTTATAATTTTTAAAATATTTTTTTACATATTATGTTACAATATAATTGGTGAATAGTATGGTAACAAGACAAGAAAAAAATAAAGATATTCAAAATGAAATAGAAGAAGAAAAGTCTCGTGAAAAAAGAAAGAAAATAGTAAAATTACTCTTCAAGATAACAATTATAATTATAATCTTCTTTTTCTCATTATACTTTTATGCTAAATATTCTACTACTCTAGGATTAATTGTAAAAGAAGTAAGAATTACTAATCAAAAAATACCTGATTCATTTAATGGAAAAAAAATAATTCACTTTACAGATATTAATTATGGTAATAATATTTATCAAGAAGAATTAGATAACTTAGTCAATACTATTAACGCAAGAAAACCTGATATTGTAATTTTCACTGGTAATCTAATTGATAAAAATTATAAATTAAGTATAAAAGAACAAGAAAAAATAATTAACTCATTAAAAAAAATTGATACTTCTACTGGTAAATATGCTGTGTATGGAAAAGATGATAATGAAAAATTATTTTCTACTATAATGAATCAAAGTGATTTTATTATTTTAGATAACACATATGATTTAATCTATAATGATAACACTCCTATTTTACTAGTAGGACTTTCTAGTTATGTTAATAATAAAAGAAATATAGATGAAGCCTTTAAATATTTTAAAGAAGAAACACATAATTCTAATATTTATACAATTTCAATAATGAGTGAAACTGAAGATTTAGATGATGTTATTACTAATTATAACCCCGATTTAGTATTGGCTGGAAATTCATTAAATGGGGAGATAGTAATACCTGGTATTGGTGGACTTATTAAGCAAGAAGGTTCTAGTAAATATATAAATCCCCACTATAAGAAAAATGGTACTGATATTTATATTTCTGGAGG
>JAUNMG010000005.1:34227-52047 GCA_030531905.1 bacterium
TCTTGATTATTGTTATCTAAAACTATAGGATTTAGAATATTCAATAATCCAAGTATTAATTTTTATCGTCTAACAAATAAAAAGTAGATTTCTACTTTTTTATTTTTACGTAAATTGGAATTGACTCTATTTTCTCTACATCTAAGTAAACATCTATATTTCCTACTTCTTCATTATTTTTATATCTTTTTTTATTATTTATCTTAACTTTTGTTGTGATTTTATCAACTTCATCTTCTTTTAAAGGATAATAAAATGATTTCTTTATATACAAATCGTCTTTAAAAAATGATTTACTAACACTAAAATTCTTTTTATCTACTACTTTATATCTTTTATAGTTACTAAAGGCATATTCATATAAATTTTTATGGGTAACGTATTCTGCTCCATCATTTAGAGTAACAACTGTTAAATTAAGATTATTTTTCTTTGCTGTTGTTACAAGTGTTCTACCAGCACTTGGGGTATATCCATTTTTACCTCCTGTGCAATATTCATAAGATGATAAAAGTTTATTCCTGTTATACCATAAATAGCTTTTATTTTTTGTTTGAACAGTATACTTTTTAGTACCTACAATTTTACGATATTCTTTAAAATTAGTATAAGCATAACTTGAAAGTTTAGCCATGTCATAAGCGGTTGAATAGTTTTTTGTTTTCTCATCAAGACCATGACAATTACTAAAAGAAGTATTACTCATTCCTAATTTTTTAGCCTTAGCATTCATTAATTTTACAAATGTTTCTTCATCTTTACTAATGTTATTAGCAATAACAACGGCAGCATCATTACCACTTCTTAACATCAATCCATATAATAAATCTTCTAATTTCATTTTTTCTTTATATTCCAAATAAATACTAGTGCCATACATTTCTAAAATTTCTTCACCAGCTTGATATTCATCATTTAATTTTCCTTTTTCTAAAGCAATAACTGAAGTCATTATTTTTGTAATTGAGGCGATTAGTCTTTTTTCATCTTTATTTTTACTATATAAAATTCTTCCACTATCCATATCCATTACAATTGATGATGTTGCTGTATCAGTAACTGCAAAAACATTTAATGGAAAAAGAAATAGAATTAATAATAAAAAAAACATATATTTTTTCAAAATACCACCTAAAAAAATATATGTCAAAGATTGTAATTTTATAATATTAAATGTATTTTTTTATAACTATTTGATACTTATTATTTTTTGTTAAATCTCTAATATTTACTAACTTAAATTTACCAACACCACGTATAGAAAATATATCATTTTCCTTTAAAGAATAATTTTTATTATTTAAAACTTCATAATTTATGAAAACTTTATCATTATCTATTAATTCTTTACTAATAGTTCTACTAGTTGGTATAACTTTAGAGATGACATTATCTACTCTTAGTGATGATATAGATATTTTAAGTTCTTTATATTTAGGAATAAAATCTTTTACTTGATCTAGACTAACTTCATGTAACTTTATTTTATTTTTACCTACCATATTAAAATTATTAATAAAATAGTTCTTTAATTTATTGACAACAGCTATATAATATTTATCATTTGTAATAACTATATCTCCAAACATTGAATCATCTAAATTATGAGAAAACAAACTACCAAGTATTTGACTATGTGTTAATAATGTCTTAGATTCTATCTCAAATAGTGTTATATCAACATCATCATTATACACAATTAACTTTTCTGATTATTTATATAGATAAAATATTTTATATGTAAAATCCATACCTTTTAATCTATTAATTACATATCTAGTATCTATTGGATTTAAAAAGTTAGTAGCTTTTCCCATTAAAACTTTTTCTATTTGATTATTTAAACTATATTTTTTCATAAATAAATTATATCAAGAAAAAAAGACTATTTCTAGTCTTAATACAAACCATGTAATTTTTGTCTATCTGTATCTGTAATATCATCAAGTATCCATTCTCCGTTATTCTTTGTAAGATTAAAAGTCATAGTATATTTTGTCTTATCAGATACATTTTTCATTTCTTTTATCTTATAGTCAATAAACTTTTTAGTACCATCTTTATCAGTATCTGTTACAAATTCATCTTTATGAGAATTGAAATATTCTGTTGATTTTGTAACTGATGTTTGATAGTCGTAAACTTCTATTTCAGCTTCTACTGTTGCGGTGTCATCTTCTTCTTTTTCGTCTGTTATCTTATAAGATAAATTTTGATATTGTTTTTCCATAAGTGCACGATAATCTTTCTTTTGATCATCACTCATATCTTGATCATTATCTAGTGTTAAGTCAAGTTGGGTTAAAACATCATCATCTAGTTTTTGATATTTACTTAAGAAATCTTCTACTTTTTTACTTGGAGTATTATTAGTATTAGTACAACCAACAAGTATGAAAATTCCTAAACAAATAGCAAGTATCTTTTTAAGTTTCATCTTATCTCTCCTTCCATTATTATAATGGTAAAAATTGATAAGATTTATACATTTTTATTCAACAGTAACTGATTTGGCTAAATTTTTTGGTTTATCAATATCACATCCACGTAAAGATGCAGTATGATAAGCAATTAATTGTAATGTTGGAACAACAACTAGACCTTGAGTAAACATACTTAGTTTAGGAACATTAATTACTAAATCAAAGTCTTTTCCTAAATTGGAATCTGATGTAATAATAATTGCTTTTGCACCACGAGCTTTAGTTTCAATAACATTTGATAAAGTTTTTGGAATAATATCTTCATCTGTTAAGATTCCAAATACTGGCATACCTTCATCTATTAAAGAAATTGTTCCATGTTTTAACTCTCCTGCTTGATATGCTTCAGAGTGAATATAAGAAACTTCTTTTAATTTTAAACTTCCTTCTAGACAGTATGCATAATCAATTTTTCTTCCAATAAAGAATGAGTTATTTTTTTCATAGATTTCATTTGCGATAGATTTATAATTATTATCTTTATCTATTGTTTCCTTTACTAATTTAGGAATTACTCTAAATTCATCTAGATATGGAGTTATATCATCAATTAATTTTTTATCATAAGCAAGTTTCAAACTTAAAAGTGATAGAAGTGCTACTTGTAATAGATAAGCTTTAGTTGTTGCTACTGCTATTTCTTCTCCTGCTTCTATAAATAAAGCTTTGGTTGATTCTCTTGCAATAGTTGAAGTTTTAACATTAACAATTGCTAATGTAGTTTGACCTTTTTCTTTAGCAAATCTCATAGCGGCGATAGTATCAGCTGTTTCTCCAGATTGAGAAATTAAAATAACTAATGTTTTGCGATTATAATTTATATTTCTGTAACGGTATTCACTAGCAACATCAACCATAACTTCTACATTTGCTTTTTCTTCAAGTAAATATTTAGCAACCATACCAGCATACATCGCAGAACCACATGCTACAATATGAATTACTTCATACTCACTTATATCTGGTATTAAATCTAAATTATCTAAATATGGTTTTAATGTTTTTTCAAGAACAACAGGCTCTTCATTGATTTCTTTTAACATATAATGAGGATAACCATTTTTACTCTTACTTTCTAAATCAACTACAATAGTATCTATTTTTTTATCAACCTTTTTTAAATCTTTGTAAACTGTTATATCTTTATCAGTTACTACTGCTACTTCACCTTCATCTAAAAATATAAAGTCATTTGTATAAGTATTAATAGCAGTAATATCACTAGCAAAGAAATTTTCACCTTCTCCTGTTCCAAGAACAAGTGGTGAATCCTTTTTAACAGCATATATCTTACTAGTATCTTTTTCAACAATTATTCCTAAAGCATAACTTCCTTTTAAAATTTTCATTGATTTATCTATTGTCTTTAAAAAATCTTCTTCATAATTATAATCAAGTAGTGCTGCAACTACTTCAGTATCAGTATTAGATTTAAAGATATAACCTTTTTTTTCTAAATCAGCTCTTAATACATCAGCATTTTCAATTATACCATTATGTACTAAAGTAATCTTTCCTACTTGATGAGGATGAGCATTCTCTTCTGTTACATTTCCATGAGTTGCCCATCTTGTATGAGCAATACCTCTTGTATATTCACAAATTTTAGAAAAATCTAGCTTTTCTTCTAAATTTTTAATTCTTCCAACACTTTTAATTATTTCTATATTAGAAGAATCATATAAACAAACTCCTGCAGAGTCATATCCTCTATATTCTAATTTTTTCAAACCATCAAGTAAAACATCTATAGTGTTTCTTTTTCCTATGTATCCAACAATTCCACACATATTATATACACTCCTTTTAAATATTATATACTAGTTATTGAACAAAGAGATGAAATAACTTTCATTCTCTTAGTCATTGTTTTTCAAGTTTTTACTTCATTTCTAGAATATTTTTATTATCTAAGAACTTGAACTTGTAAACCATAACTACCATACTTATTTTTATTATACTTTATTTTTTTTGATTTTTGCAATTGTTTTTGGTTTGTTTCCAAGAAACCTCTATTTTTATTTTCTTGTTTTTGAACTTAAAATATCACAAAAAATGAAACTATTTTTTTATTTCATCTAACTAATATATATGTAAAAATTATTAAAACTTTTTTAATCTAAAAGAAAAAAGCTATAAATCATAGCTTTGTAGGTTTTTATATGTCAATATTAACTTTTGCTTTTTCTAATTCTATTTTTTGATTTTCTCTTTGTTTCTTTTTTACTTCATTTATTCTGAATATTTTTGCTTCTTTAACTACACCTTCTTGTCTATGTCTTGATAGTGCCAATTTCATATATTGATCGCTTCTTACAATAATTCCTTTCGGCTTTTCCATGTCTATTTTTTCAAATCTAGAATTATTCATATCTTTATCATCAACTTCATTATTAGAAAAGTCAATATCATTATCTGACTCTTCAACATCATTTGTATTATTAAGACTTAAATTGGCATTTTTCTTAATCTTATTGAATAATTTTTTAGGTACATAAGCAAAATTAACATGATCTTTTTCACATTCTAAATAATACTTTTTAGTATCAAAACCCTCTTTTTCATCTGTTGATATGTTTTCATCTACAGTAGGAGATTTCCCATCGTTTTCTATATCACTTGATACATCCTCTTCTGCATCATTAGAACTTTCATCTTCTTCAGTATTACCTGATACATCCTCTTCTACATCATTAGAACTTTCATCATCAGTATCACTTGATACATCTTCTTCTATATCATTAGATGAATCAATTTTTTCATTAGTATTATTTTGTATTAAATTTAAAATTTCACTTTCTTCCTCAATTTGTGGAATTTTAGGATTATTTTATTTATATTTAAATTTTCTTGATTTATATTATTTATATATAAAGATTCTATTTCTTCTAATAACATCAAAGCAATATCTTTAATTTCTATAAATTTATTTAGTCTTTGATTTCTTATTTTTTCATTTTCTTCTAGCCCTATTATTTGTTCTTGATTCTCATAAATATCAAATAAATTAGCTTTTATTCCATTTAAGGCGTTTTTATAATCAAACATAATAAACTACCCTCTTAATTAAGCATTAGCTATTTCTTTTAATAGTTTCTGAACTTCTTTCCACTCTGCTTCATCAACTATTTCTTCTAATTTCATAGAATCTTTATCTTCTTTTATTTTTGATATATAAATAATAACATCTCCATTAGGTTGATTTTCACCCTTAGTATACACAAGGTATTGATTCATGTTATCCCTACTATTTAGATATGTAACTATTTCTACTTCTTCTTCTGTATTATCTTTATTAACTATAATAATTTTTTCGCTACCATCCATATATTTCACCCTCTATTCTATAATCTATATTATATAATATTTTTTATAATAATACTAGATACTTTTACGATATTTTTAGAAAAAATTGTTAGAAAAAATGCACTTTCCTTATATATGAAAAAGTCCCATATTGCATGAGGACTTTTCTTATAACTAAAATCTTAACTTCTATTTTTTGTTTTTTTCTTTTGATATAATGAATTATCGGCATTTTTACTTAATACTTTTCTAATTTCATTACTTGGTTTATTACAATTACCACTATCTAAAAAATGACTATAACCAATACTTATAGATACAGATACGGGTTTATTATCATATAAAAAACAACCATTACTAATTTTTGTTGATATCTCATTAATCTTTTTTTGAGTTTCATCTAAAGTTACATTTTTAAGAAGAATTAAAAATTCATCTCCACCAAAACGTAATACTATATCATTATTAATAGTATCAAAAATATCATCAGAATGTTTTGTTGAATTAAGTATAATTTTACTTATTAATTTTAAAACTAAGTCGCCACAATCATGTCCAAATGTATCATTAATTTCCTTGAAATCATCTACATCTGCAGCAAGTATACTAAAACTTTGGTTTTCTTCTATTGCAAAGTCAATATAATCTTCTATTAATTTAGAAGCCTCGTTTCTATCTTTAATAAATCCTGTTAACGAATCCCTTTTTAAATAATATATTTCTTTTTGAAATTCAGTAACATCAACTAAATATGTAATATTTGCATTCTCTGTCACTTTATACCATGTTTTACTTTGTTTATGATAATATCTATTTTTGTCCTTGATATTACTACTTAATATTTGATTATATGTAGAAATTATTTCATGGTTATTAGTACTTAATATTTGCCCATTCTCATCTTTTTCTATATAAATAACATTTTCTAATTTAAAAAATTCATCTAATATAGTTTCCTTCTTTTGCATACAACCTTACACCTCTTGAATTTTATTATATAAGTTTTTGTTTTATATTCTCCATTTTAACATCCAAATCACGTATAACTTGTGAACAGTCATAAACTTCATTAATTATATTCTTAGGAATATTTCCTTTCTTTTTATATCGTAATTTGTGATCCAAGCTAGCCCAAAAATCCATAGCAATTGTTCTAATTTGAATTTCCGCTTCTATATATTCAACTCTTTGTTGAAGACGAACTGGAACCAAGACATTCATATGATAACTAATATATCCAGAATTCTTAGGATTAGTAATATAGTCAGTTTCTTCTTTTATTTTAAATAACTTAGAAGTTTTTAAGACATTAACTATTGATTTTACATCAGATAAAAAAGAGCAGACTATTCTAATACCTATCATATCATGAACATGATTAACTAAATTAGATGTTGTTAATTCATAGCCTCTTTTTTCTAATTTCTTTATAGCACTTTCACTAGATTTTATACGTGATTTAATATGTTCAACCGGATTATAATTATTTCTAAATTCATAATCTTTTAATAAGACTTTTAATTCAGTTTCAAGTATTTCTTTAGCAAATTCATATTTTAATAATGCTTTATCGATATTTTCACTATCACTAAATTTTTGATAATCCATTTCATCTATCCTCCTCTTCTTTTATAATAAAAAAACAGAAATTATAATTTCTACTGCTACTTAATATTATATGCTACTTATTTGTATTTAGATAATAATCTCTTTCAGAAATTGATTTAGATATATTTTCTAAATCATCTAAACTACTATCTTCATCCAATATATCCTCAACTAAAAAAATTATGTCTTTCAAACTAGTACAATTTAAATAATTAATTTTATACTTTTCTAAAACACTAATTTCATAATTTGTAAGAAAAAGACCATTACTACATTCTTTAAAACTATTTTTAGTAAAATCAATTTCACTTATAATTTTGTCTATATCAAATTCCATATTATATTCTTCTTTCTCAAGGTTTCTCCATTCTAACACAATTTAATTAATAAGTCAATTACAACTGACTTAATCTATGTTAAAATTAATATAGGAGATGAATTTATGAAAAAGTTATTATTAACACTTTGTTTTGTTTCTTTATTTATAACAGGTTGTGTAGCATCAAATCCAACTGAAAATTCAAAAAATGGATTTGTAAGTAATGAAGAAAAAAATAAAAATACTAGTTCTGAAAAAAATAATTATGTAAGTTATAATGGAAAATTAAAAGTTAATGGAATTGACTTAGTAAATCAATATGATGAAAAGATTATTCTAAAAGGAATGTCTTCTCATGGATTACAATGGTATAAAGAATTTATTAATGAAGATAATTTAAAAATATTAAAAGATGAATGGAAAAGTAATGTCTTTAGAATAGCAATGTATACTAATGAAAATGGTTATATTTCTAATAGAGACTTATTGAACACTTTAGAAGAAAAAGTTGATTTAGTAATTAAACAAGATATGTATGTTGTTATTGATTGGCATATTCTAAGTGATAATAATCCAATGACTTATAAAGAAGAAGCTTTAGATTTCTTTGATAAAGTAAGTAAAAAATATAAAGACAGTCCTAATGTAATTTATGAAATATGTAATGAACCTAATGGCAATACAAACTGGAATAATGATATTAAACCTTATGCAGATGAGGTTATTAAAACAATTAGAAAAAATAGTAAATCATCAGTAATAATTGTTGGTACACCTACTTGGTCTCAAGATATATTAGAACCTATAAACAATAAAATAGATGATAAAAATGTTATGTATGCCCTACACTTTTATGCTGGAACTCATAAAGAATGGTTACGAGAAAGAATTACCAAAGCAAGAGAAAATGGTCTTCCTATTTTTGTTAGTGAATGGGGTACAACTAACGCTGATGGTAGTGGTGATGTCGCAACAGATGAAGCTATTAAATGGGTTAAGTTTATGAATGAAAATAATATTAGTTATATTAATTGGTCTTTATCTGATAAAGATGAAACATCAGCTATTTTAAAACCTGGAACAAATAAAAATGGTTTTACGGATAATGATTTAACCGAAAGTGGTAAATTTGTTAAAAAAGTTATAAGAGGAGAAATATCATGATAGAAAATTTAAAAAAGATTGAACTTCATCTACATTTAGATGGTTCTGTTAGAGTTAGTACTATAGAAGAATTATTAGACAAAAACAATTTAGAAAAGGAATTAGTGGTAGATGAGAATACTAAAAGTTTAACTGATTATTTGAAAAAATTTGATTTACCAATTAAAGTAATGCAAAGTAAGGAAAACTTAATTAGAATTAGTAAAGAATTATGTGAAGACTTAATTAAAGACAATGTAATTTATGCAGAAATAAGATTTGCTCCTAACTTTCATACGAAAGAAGGATTAAGTCTAGATGAAGTTGTATCTTCAGTACTTCTAGGATTAGATAATAAAAATATCAAAACTAATTTGATTTTATGTATGATGCGTGGTGATAGTTATGAAAATAACAAAAATATTATTGATTTAGCAATTAAATACAGAAATAAAGGTGTATGTGGAATTGATTTAGCAGGAGATGAAGCAAAATATTCTACTTCTTTATATAAGGATTTATTTAGTTATGCTTTAGAAAATAATCTAAATATTACAATACATGCTGGAGAAGCAGGCACTTCAAAAGAAGTAAAGGATGCAATAAGTTATGGAGCTAAAAGAATTGGTCATGGTATAAAAATAATTAATGATGATGAAGTTATAAACCTAGTAAAACAAAAACAAATTCCATTAGAAATTTGTCCTACTAGTAATGTACAAACTTGTAATGTTGATAATATTATGAGTCATCCAATAAAAAAACTTTTTGATAGAAATATCCTAGTAACTATAAATACAGATAATAGAACAGTTTCTAATACAAGTCTAAATAAAGAGTATAAATTACTAGAAGAATATTTAAATTTTACCAAAGAAGATTTTATCAAGATGAACCTAATTGCAATAGATAAATCTTTCCTAACAGATAATGAGAAAGAAGAGTTAAAGAAAAAAATTACATATTAAAAGCGAGTTTATTTACTCGCTTATTTTTTTGATTAATCATGGCAACATGTTTTACTTTGGCATTGTTGCTTTGAACAAGAATAACTTCTAGTATATTTACAACATAAACTTCCAGTAGTACCACAATGAGTATAATTTACTGCTGTACCACCATTTGGACATTTATTCATATTATTACCATAATTTTTATAGTATGTTTCATAACAAGTTGAAGCAACAGTTTTACATTCTTCACCACAAGCAGATGATGCTGAATTTACACCAATATGTACTGTTGTAGTTGCTGAAGAACTGCAATTTCCTGCATTATCACATGCTCTTATATATACTGTATTATTTCTCGTACTAGACCAAGTTCCCGAAACAGATGTTATATTATTTGTATTCCAATCTGTTTGCCAATTACTATTATCATAGGAATAACTTATTTGTTTAATTCCTGATAAAGAATCAGAAGAAGATGAATTTATTACAACATTTCCACATGTTATGTTACCATTACTTGAATTTGAAATAGTTGGTTTTGCTGGTGCCGTCTTGTCTATTTTTAGAATTTGGCCGTCTGATGATATACCTGCTGTTCCAGCATTATTAACAGCTCTAAAATAAATTCTACTATTACCTTCGGTATAAAAATTTTGAGCTGTTCTAAGCCAGTTATCATCGCTTTTTTTTCTACCCTCATTTTGACCATAATTTTTATAATGTTGACTTAAACTTTTTGTTTTTCCTTTAAATCCGTTTATTAAATCAGTGTTATTAGAATGATAATAAGCTACATCTAAACCACTAACAGATACCTGCGATCCATTTTTATTTAAATCCTTCCACTCACAATCTTTTCCATCTACTTTTTCACAATATTGATATTTTTTTATTCCACTTAATGATGTTGATTTTTTTGTTGTCCATATAATTTGTGCATAATTTTTCCAATTATTGCTTCCTCCTGTTATCTCAGGTTTAGTTGGTTGCTCTTTATCAACATATATATTAAATACAGATGAAGGATTACCATTGTCATTTTTATTTATGCTTGATTTACATTGTGTAATATTTCCTGCTTTGTCATATACATTGATTGCTGTTGTATTAATATATGTTTTTGTTTTTGCACTTTCACTTATTGTCTTTTTTATTTCAGATTTAGTACAACCACTACCATTTTCATTGTCACTACATTTAAATGTTAAAACTCTATCCTTACTTGTCCAAACTTTGCTTTCACCAGCTGTTTGACAGGTTGGCTTTGTTTTATCTACTTTAAATTTGCTACTTTGGCATTTATTTACATTTCCAGCTCTATCCTTTACGTAACTATAGTATACTATTCCTGAAGTATTTCCTTGTTCTAAAGTCTTTTTCTTATTATAGGTTTCTTTATCACTATGAAACATACCATATGTATATACTCCGCTTCCTCCTTTTTCATCAGATGTTGATAGATTCAATGTTACATTCTTTGATTTATACCAACCATTATCACCTTTTGTTCCATCTATACTAATATCGCATGTTGGTTTTGTCATATCTATATATATTGGTTTTGTCGTTTTAGTTAATATTTGGTCTTTTTTATTTATACTTTTAATTTCAACTTTATATATTCCATCACTATATCTATCTGTATTTATAGTTATTATATCACTATAATTTTTATCATTTGCTCTTACATATTCACTTGTATATATACTGTTATTATTTTTATATATTGTATAATTATATGCAAAAAGTTCACTATCGTCTGCTAAATCAATTTGCATTTTAACATTACTATTTGAGTAATATGAATTGATATTTTCATTCATCACACCAGTACAAGAATCACTATAATTATTATCTTTTGTACAATTAATGTTATTTTGCATGGTAATTTCAATTGTACCTTTTACTTCCTCTCCTATTTCCTCATCTTTTCCAGTGTTACCATCTATTACTAATATTGGTGTATAAACGTATTTATCAAATACTCTTATCACTTCTACATAACTATTGTTTTCATCATATGTTTTTTTATTATAATCTAGTAATTTATCTATATAGTTATTAGCAATTAAATCTTTTAGATAAACTCTTTCTTCTCCAAAATCTAGAGGAAGTTTTTCTTTATTATCTGTAAAATATGTTTGAGCAGTTTGTTTAAATACTTGAAGTTGACTATTATTAAATTTTATTTCTTGATTTTTTCTCAACTTTGTAATACTAACTATTCCTACTGATGATAATACTCCAATAATTACTATTGTTACTAATAACTCAGTTAAAGTAAAACCTTTTTTATTTTTATGTTTTAGCATATACATCACCACCGAAAATTATATAAATATATAAAATAAAAAGATTAATAACAATCTTTTTACTCTATATTTTCTAATACTTCATTTGCTTCATCAAGTAAATCACTTAATTCATTCTTTTTAGATTCTTGAGCAGCAATAATATTATTTTTTTCTTCTAATTCTTGTTCTTTATTTTCTAGTTGTTTTTCTAGTTCTGCAATCTTTTCATTTAGTTTATTTGTTTCTCCAATCATTTTTTTCATTACTTCAATTGCACTGTCCAATACTTTATCACTATTCAAATTAGATTTTTCATTTAATTCAATATTATTTTTAGTTTCTATTTCTTCTTGATTTTCTTCGTTTTCATTTATAGGAATATTATCAGTTTCGGGCATATTAAATCCACCAAGTATATTTTGACTTATATCTAGTTTTAAACTATCATCAAAATTAACGCTATTATCAATATTTTGAGTATTTTCTTCTTTTACTGAAGTTTCTACTTGTTCATTGTTAATCTCTGGTTTAGTTTCAGTATTTTCGTTTTCAATAGAAACATTATTATCTTTACTTTCAATTGGTTCGTTATTTTCCATTGTAAACTCTGGCATTGAAAAACCTTTTTCTTCTGGTTTATCTTCATGTTTTTCACCAGTAAAATCTATAATAACAGTTTCTTTTGAAACATCATTTGAATGAAAATAAAAATTAGTATCATTCATTCCAATAAAACTAGAATCTAAGCCAAATTTATGATTAGCTTCATCTAATTTATAAACATTTGCCTCACTATAGGCATCTGAAAATAAAAGTTCTCCAGTAATACCCATTTCAATCATCATTCTATCAACAATCGTAGTAGATCCATTCTTTAACATTGCCTTACTGATTTCATCATTTTCATTTTTTAAAGAATTAATAACATCTTCGCTTGTTGGAATTGCATTAACTGCCAAAACAAATTCATCATTAATTGCTCTTATTTCTTTTTTATTAAAATCAATTAATGTAGAACCATCTGCGCTAAATACTCCTATACTATCACAGTAAACTCCATCATCGATTGCTTTTTTTGGATCTAAAGCTGCGATAATACAACCATTTTTTAATTCTCCATTTTTTAATACATAATACATTTTTCCATCTGCTGGTACTACATAATTAATTTCTGCATTTGGATATTCAGCCATTTGGGAAATACCTTTTTTAATTTCCATATCACACACCACCTATTTTTATTCTATTATAAACATGATATCACAAAAATCCAATAGAAACAACAAAAAAAGAACTATTTTGCAATAATTCTTCTATTTTATCAAAAATTCATTATTTTGATAATCAATTAAAATTGTATCATTTTCTTTTACTTGATCTGTAATAATCATTTTAGCAAGACTATTTTCAATAACTTTGCTTACTTCTCTTTTTAATGGCCTAGCGCCAAAATTAATATCATAGCCTTCATCAATTAAGGCTTCTCTTGCTTTATCTGTTAAATTAATATGAATTTTTAAATTAGATAGTCTTTTTTCTATCTGACTTATTATCTTATCAAGTATCTTAGAAATAGCATCTTTATCTAGTGAATTAAAGACTATTATTTCATCAATCCTATTGATAAATTCTGGTCTAAAATAATTCTTTAGTTCATCTTTTACCAAATCTTTTTTACCATCTAGAATATGCTCACTTCCAACATTAGATGTCATAATAATAATAGTATTTTTAAAATCTACTGTTCTACCATTAGAATCAGTAATACGTCCATCATCTAGGATTTGCAATAATAGGTTTAACACTTCTGGATGAGCTTTTTCTATTTCATCAAATAAGACTATACTATAAGGATTTCTTCTAACTGCTTCTGTAAGTTGTCCACCTTCTTCGTAACCAACATATCCTGGAGGTGAACCAATTAATCTTGAAACAGAGAATTTTTCCATATATTCACTCATATCAATTCTAATCATATGCTTTTCATCATCGAAAAGTTCATAAGCAAGAGTTCTAGCAACTTCTGTTTTACCAACACCAGTTGGTCCTAAGAACATAAATGAACCAATTGGTCTATTAGGATCTTTTATTCCACTTCTACTTTTTAATATAGAAGAAGCAACTAAATTTAAAGCCTCATCTTGACCAATTACTCTTTTTTTCATATTATCTTCTAGATTTATTAGTTTTTCTTTTTCACTACTCATTAATTTAGCTAAAGGAATATTAGTCCATTTCGAAATAACAGTAGCAATATCATCACTTTCAACAACATCACTTAATAGTTTATTTTTACTTTGACTTCTCTTTTCTTCTAATTCTTTTTCTAAACTTGGAATAGTTCCGTGTTTTAAGATAGCAGCATTTTCTAAGTCATAGTCATTTTCAGCTTGTTCCAAATCGAATTTTGCTTTTTCTAGTTTTTTCTTAATATCTTTTATTTCACTATTAAGATTTTTTTCCTCATTCCAACTATCTTTTAAATCTTTTTCTTTAACAGTTAATTCAGAAAGTTCTTTATCAATTTCTTCTTTTCTAGTTCTTGATTGTTCATCTTTTTCTTTCTTAATTGCTTCTTTTTCAATTTGTAGCCTCATGATTTTTCTAGTTAATTTATCTAATGATGTTGGAACAGAATCCATTTGAACACGAATTGTTGCGCAAGCCTCGTCTACTAAATCTATTGCTTTATCTGGTAGATAACGATCAGTTATATATCTATTTGATAATACTGCAGCTGAGATTAAAGCTTGATCTTTAATTGTAACTCCATGATGAATTTCAAATCTTTGTTTTAATCCTCTTAAAATAGTAATAGTATCTTCGACAGTTGGCTCACTTACCTTTATCTTTTGGAATCTTCTTTCTAAGGCACTATCTTTTTCAATATACATACGATATTCATTTAAGGTTGTTGCCCCAATTAAGTGAATTTCACCTCTAGCTAACATTGGTTTTAAAATATTAGAAACATCCATAGCTCCTTCTGTATTACCAGTACCAACAATAGTGTGAATTTCATCTATAAACATAATGATATTTCCATCACTATTCTTAACTTCTGTTAAGACCTTTTTCAAACGTTCCTCAAACTCACCACGATATTTAGCACCAGCTACAAGGGATGCTAAATCTAGCTCCCACACAATTTTATTTTTTAAGCTTGATGGTACATCACCTTTACTAATTCTTTGAGCAAGTCCTTCAACAATAGCAGTTTTACCAACACCTGCTTCACCTATTAATACTGGGTTATTTTTTGTTTTTCTAGAAAGTACTCTTGTAATACTTCTAATTTCTTCATCTCTACCTATTACAGGATCTATTTTTCCACTTTTTACATCTTCTGTGATATTACGACCATATTTTTCTAATACGTTTTCTTCTTCATTTTGATTATTTTGATATCCATACATATTATCACCCCTCAGTATTAATTATACTCACTTTTTAGCACTTGTCAAGTAAGAGTGCTAATTATATTTAAATTTCTCTTCACCTACTCTTATCTTTAAAGCCTGATTAGTAAAAATCTGATTATTTTTTAATCCATTATCTTTTTTTATTTGGTTAATACTTACTCCATACTTTTTAGAAATAGAAGCCAAACTATCCTTAAAAGATACTATATGTTTAATATATATTGGCATAATAATAATGTTTTTTTTCATAAAAGCATCACCTTAATTAAATATATGAAAATTATTAAAAAAAAGATTATACTTTTTTGTATAATCTAATTACATATAATTATCGGCTTTAACTTCCATAAAACTTTGTGGATGATTACATACAGGACAAACATCATATGCTTCTTTTCCTTCATAAACATAACCACAATTACGACATACCCAAATTTTATTACCATCTTTTTTGAATACTCTATCATCCTTGATATTTTGTAATAATCTTAAGTATCTAGCTTCATGTTCTTTTTCAATTTCTCCAACTTTTTCAAAAAGATCAGCGATTCTATCAAATCCTTCTTCTTTAGCAGTTAAAGCAAATTCTTTATACATTTCAGTCCACTCATAATTTTCTCCAGCTGCAGCATCTTTTAGATTCTCTTCAGTTGAAGGAATAACTCCATCATGTAATTCTTTAAACCAAAGTTTAGCATGTTCCTTTTCATTATTAGCTGTTTCTTCAAAAATTGCAGCTAATTGTTCATATCCATCTTTTTTAGCTTTACTAGCATAATAAGTATATTTATTTCTTGCTTGACTTTCACCTGCAAATGCAGCCATTAAATTAGCTTCTGTTTTACTTCCTTTTAATTCCATATTATTTTACTTCCTTTCCTTCTAAACAATTTTTGCAAATACCATCAAAAACTATCTTTGTTGAATCAATTTGAATATTATTTTCTTTTTCTAGTCTTTCTTTAAATTTTCTTTCATTAATATCTTCAATATCATAGATTTTCTTACAACATTTGCAATACAAATGATAATGATTATGAGTATGACCATCATAATGTTCTTCATCTTTCCCTAAAGATATTTTTAATACTTTTCCTTCTTCAACCAACTTATTAATATTACGGTATACAGTAGCTTTACCAATCTTAGAATTTTTCTTTTTTAATTTTTCATAAAATTCTGCGATAGTTGGATGTGTATAGTCATTTTCCAATTCCTCTAGAATAAGTTTTTTTTGCCAAGTATTTCTCTCTTTCATATTTACCTCTTATTGATAATCATTATCAATAAAATTATAGCATACTTATTTGTAAAATACAAGTCTATTAAGAACCAGGTTTTATATACTTACATTTTATTAAGGTATCATTATTAGAATAGGCTTCAGCATTACCCTTATTAACATAAAGTGAAAAATTATATTTAAGTTTACCATTTTCTTTAGTTGCATTTACAAAGGTTTTATCTTTATTAATAGTTTCACCTTTATTTCCATTATATTCTTTTATTAAATTTTCATTTACTAAATCATCATATGTTATAACTACACATTGTGAACCTGTTTGATTTCTAACAAATAAATCTCTATCATACTTATCAACATAAAGTTTTGCTCCATTAACAAGTACTTTTTCATATGATTCATAAATTTGTTGTTTACTACTTCTCTGTAAGTTTGTAATAGCTGGATAGCTAATCATCGAAATAAGTGTAACTAGTGCCATTGTAACAATCAATTCTGTCAATGTAAAACCTTTATCATTCATATAAACACCTCTATTTTAAATACATTATATCATATCTATTTAATATTATTTTTTTTATTTTAGTAAATTTACACATGTTTATATATCTAAACATACATTATTATAGGTGAAGTATATGAATTTTAATGGTCCAAAACATAAGTTTTTTTGTAGATGTAATTATTGTAAACAAAAAAGAAGAAGTAGTCTCTTCTATTTATCATTAATATTAATTTTTTTAATAATTATCTTTTATCAAGCATTAATTCTCATCTTTATTACAACAAAACTTAATGCTATTTTACTCTTCTTCGAATTCATTTTTATTTTCTTCTTGGTATTTTTCATTCTCTTTTAAAATAAAATCTCTAGTTTTAGAAACATATTTAATTAATTTATAAGTTTCTGTACAATCTTTTATGTGATGCCTGCTAAATTTAATTTTATCTGGTAATGATATTAATACTAAAAATAATAAATATTCATCATTACTATAAAAGAACTTAGATTGATAAAAATCGAATAAACTAGACATTTCTAAATCTAA
>JAUNMG010000005.1:52057-68462 GCA_030531905.1 bacterium
AAATAAATAAAATCATAAATTGGTATATCTCTTTTGCATTTATCCCAACTAATTAGTTGTTTTTTATTATCAACAAGGAAATGTTCTAAACTAGGTCTTCCATGTAATAAAACCACTCTTTCTTTAGTTTGTTTACTTTTTAATTTATACCATTCATCCAATTTTTCTTTAGAATAGTTTAGAGCTGAATAAATAAGAGATACATTTCTAATTAAAAGATATTCTTCAGGAGCCATATAAACTTTTTGTTCAATTATATCTTGTAAATCATAATAGTAATGATATAAATTATCTATTTTGTTATTTAACTCTTCATATAACTTTTTAGTATCATCTAAAACTACTTTTCTATAAAAAGTAGTTTTATTATGAAGTAGGCTTAAAACATTAACTAATTCTACTCCCTTTTCATCTTTAGGAATACTTATCTCATCAATATAAGGAAATATATCATAATTATCTATCATTTCTTTATCTATTAAATAGTCAAAATGTTTATTATTTAAATATTCATATAAATGTTCTTCTGTAGGACTGTTCTTTTTTAAGACAAATTTACCTTTATCTGTATCAATTATTTTTATTCTATTTTTTTCTTCATATTTTCTTATATTTAAATCATACTTTTCACATACTCTTTCTAAATTATTCATTACAATTTGGAATTATTATTTTAGAACCTATTTCCAAATTACTAAGATCGTTATATTCACTTAATTCTTCTTTTGTAATATTATAAGTATCTAGAATTTTTTCTATACTATCTTCTTTTCTCATAATATAGACAGAATAAGTTGTAAATGTTTCCTCTGAATTTTCAAAAACTTGGAATAAAGAACTAATATTAGTATTTTTATTATCTTCCATTTCTTCACTTTCCTTTTTTTCTATAATATTTAAGTTTTGATCAATTTCAGCTTCAGGTATACTAATTTCATTTTCTAATATTTCCTCTGTTAAATTTTTATCGTTATTATTTACAGTTACAGCCTCATCTATTATTTCTGTTTTTCCTTCAATCTCTTTTGCAGATTCAGTTTTTATATCCCCATCACATTCTCTAACTAAATTACTTTCTTCTTTAACATTATTTATTTTTTCTGTTAAAGTTTCTAAATCTGTATCATCATCTAAGATTATTTCTTCAATACCTTCTAGTAATAAATCAATATTACATTTTAAACAATCTTCAGATTCTATTTCATAATTGAAATTACTAATAGATATTTTAGCACTAGATAAATCAAGTTTTTCAACTAAATCAATTTCTACTGGGATTTCATAACTAAAATCTTCTACTATAGTAGAAGCCTCTGTCATTTTATAAGTACCAGAAATGATAAATTTTCCTGTTGCAGAACTAGGATTCTTAAATTCAATTTGTTGGTCTAAAGAAATTGATGTAATTTCTCCTATCATACTAGGAAAATCTAATTTTTTTTCAAAAGATATTACTTTTTTCATATTAATCTCCTCTACTTTCATTAAATAATATGAAAAAAAAAAGAATTTATTCTTTATTTAAGTCTTGATAAATCCTTTTTTATTGGTTTAACATATCTTTTTATTTTATTATCTTCATTACTTATTCTATTAAATTCATTTTCAGTAAGGTCTATACATTTTGGAAATAGTTGATATATCTCTGGCATTATATTAATAAAAAACGAACTTGACTCTAGAAATTGATGATTATCTATTTTACTTAATTTGTTATTACCATCCATAGCTTCTTGAAGTCTAGCAACGACATAGAAATCATTCTGCATAGAATTAAATAATAATTTATCAGTATATGCTAAATATCCTCTCATAATAGTTTCATTATCTAAATATTCATCAATAATATCATCTTTATCTTTAAGGCATTTTAATTCATTTAAACTAATAATATACTTATTTCTAAGGCTTCTTTTTTCGCTTGAAGTATCAAATTTTTCACTACTTAGACTAATCACTGATTGAGTCTTATCAATAAAGTTTCTTAAAAGAAGAAACTCACTATCATTTTCTAAAATGCAACCAACCATACTCATAAATTTTACATAATCATCTTCATTTTGAAAAGTATTGACTATTTCATTTGGTGTATTTCCTATCATCATACTTCTAAAAATCAAATAGTTTATTTTTTTCATTAGCATCTGCATCTTTTCCATTATTTCACCCCAAATACTTCTTTATAAACATCAATATAATTTGATACTAGAATAAATTTCAAATTAGATTTAATTTCATCAGGTATGTCAGCTAAATCAGATTCATTTTGTTTAGGTAAAATTATTTTTTTAATACCTGCACGAGAAGCCCCTAAAACTTTTTCTTTTAAGCCTCCAATTGGAAGAACTCTACCTTGAAGAGTTAACTCTCCTGTCATAGAAATATCACCAGATACAGCTTTGTTAGAAAGAACTGATATTAGAGCTGTTGCTAAAGCAATACCTGCACTTGGACCTTCTTTATTAACTGCTCCTTCTGGTAAGTGAATATGTAAATCATTTTCTTCAAATAATTTAAAATCTATCCCAAACTCTATAGCATTAGCTTTAATATAAGAAAGTGCTATATGAGCTGATTCTTGCATTACCTCTCCTAAACTACCAGTTAGAATTAGTTTTCCATTTCCTTTATAATAGGTTACCTCTATTGGTAATATATCACCACCAAAGACAGTATAAGCCATTCCATTAACAACACCAATTTGTTTTTTAGTTTGTTTTTCTAGATATTGGTATTTCTTTTTTCCTAGGAATTCTTCTAGTAAATCATTAGTGATATTATACTGTGCTACATCAAACTCTGTAAGAAGCTTCTTTACTATTTTTCTAAGTAGGCTTGCGATTAATCTTTCTAGTTCACGTACTCCTGCTTCTTTTGTATAATTTCTAATTATAGTTAAAATAGCATCATCTTCAAAACTAACTTGAAGTTCAGTTAAACCATGTTCTTCTAACTGGCGAGGAATCAAATAATTTTTAGCTATATCTAGTTTTTCATATTCTGTATAACTAGAAAGTTCAATTAGTTCTAAACGATCTCTTAATTCATAAGGAATTTGTTCTATATAGTTAGCAGTTGCGATAAACATAACTTTTGACAAGTCAAACTCTTCTTCAATATAATGATCTGAAAACTTAGCGTTTTGTTCTGGATCTAATACTTCAAGTAAACTACTTGCAGGATCACCTTTTATATCCTTAGTCATTTTATCAATCTCATCAATTATAAATACCGGATTAGTAGTACCTGCTTTTCTAATACCTTGAATAATACGACCTGGATTTGCTCCTACATAAGTTCTACGATGTCCTATAATTTCAGCTTCATCATTAATTCCACCAACACTTATTTTAGTAACTTTTCTGTTAATACTTTTAGCAATTGATAAAGCAAGAGAAGTTTTTCCTACTCCTGGTGGTCCAACTAGACAAATAATTGGACTACGTAAATTGTTAGTATTTTGTTTTACAGCTAAGTATTCTAAAATTCTTGACTTTACATCATCAAGTCCATAATGAGAAGCATCCAAACTACGTTTTACTTGACTTAAATCTTCAACATCTTTAGTAAATTTATGCCAAGGTAAGTTAAGCATCCAGTCTAAATAATCTCTAATTGTACCAAGTTCTGGTGAATTAGAATTAACTGTTTCATATCTACTTATTTCTTTTTTGATACGTTCTTTTACTTTATTACTACATTTAAGTTTTGAAAGTTTATATTTTAAGTTAGCAACTTCATCTTCTTTAGTGTTAACATCACCCAACTCTTTTTGGATAACTTTGATTTTTTCCCTTAAATAAAATTCTTTTTGGCTTTCATTTAATTCTTTTTCAACTTGATCTTCAATACTTTTTTCTAAAGCAATTACTTTCAAATCTTCATTTATATCTTCCATAATTAGTTTTGATCTAATAATAGGATTTATCTCCAAGATATATCTTTTCTTTTTCTCATACGAAAATGGTAAGAAAGTTGAAACTAAATCGCATAAACTTCCTAAATCAGTAATTGCTGGTATCTGAGATAAGACAGCATTACTCATATATGGAACATTATTTATATATTTTTCAATAGCTTTAACTAAAATACTACGATAAGTACTAGCTTCTTCTATATCGTAATTAAGAGGAATATCAGCTAGCTCTGCTTCATAAAAATTATCATTATTAATATATTCTTTTACAATTACTCGTTTAATTCCTGATAGAACTATTCTTGTTTTACCATTAGGTACATCCATCTTTAGTTTTATTTTTCCAACAACACCAACATTTGGTAATGATGTTATATTATCAACTTCATTAATAATTGGATTAACAATAAGTATAAGTTGATTAGATGAAGACTCTGCTACTGAAATAATTTCTCTATCATTAACACTATCACATTCAATACGTATTTCACTATTAGGAAACAAAACCATATCATGAACAAGTAAGACATTAAGTTTTTCCAAGGTCACACCTCCTAAAAATGATATTGCTTTTTATTATAAATTATTTTAGAAAAAATTCAAGTAAAAAGGCCTATTTTCTTCATTTAATTTCAAAAAAAATTCACTCATCTAGAGTGAACTTTTCTACTTATTTAATTCTTTTAATAAATCAATTGTTTTACGCATTTCAAGATCGTATTTAATCATATCAATTCCACCAAATTGAGATAAAAATTCATCTTTAGCAACTTGATATTTCTTAGCTAATTCTTCAGCTTCTTTTTCTGCTTCTTCTTCTGTTACTTCAATTTTTTCTAATGTCATAATTTCTTCTAACATTAAACGATAAAGTACATTAGAGTAAGCTTCTTTTTCTAATTGATTTTTCAAATCTTCTTCAGTTGATTTTGTAAATTGATAGTATAAGTCAAGACTTATTCCTTGCATTCTCATTTGTTCTTCAAAACGATTCTTTAAACGATCAATTTCTTCATTAACCATTTCTTCTGGAATATCAACTTCAACATTTTTAGATACTTCTTCTAAAATTGCATCAATATATTTATTTTCAATATCCATTTCTTTTTGAGCTTTAATTGATTTTTCGATTTCAGCTTCTAATTTTTCTTTAGAGTCAACTCCTTCAAGTCCTAAATCTTCAAAGAAATCTTCATCTAATTCACGAGCCTCTTTTGTTTTAACTTCGTTAACTTTTACTTTGAATACAACAGGAGCTCCCTTTAAGTCCTTAACTCCATAGTCTTCTGGGAAAGTAACATTAATATCTTTTTCTTCTCCTGTGCTCATTCCAATTACTTGTTCTTCAAATCCTGGAATAAATGTATGAGAACCGATTTCTAGTGAATAGTTTTCTCCTTTTCCACCATCAAATGCTACTCCATCTTTAAATCCTTCAAAGTCAATAACAGCGATATCACCATTTTCAACTTTTCCTTCTTTAGTAACTAATTCTGTATATTTTTCTAATACATGAGAAAGTTCATGTTCAATTTCTTCTTTTGTAACTTTAACTTCTTCTTTAGCTACTTTTAATCCTTTATATTTCTTTACATTAACTTCTGGTTTTGTAATAATCTTGAAAGTAAATTCTACTAATTCATCACTTAAATTCTTTAAACTTACATCAGGTTGAACCACTGGAACTAACTTAGATTCTTCCATAGCTTTAGTATAAGCATCTTGTAATACTGTATCAGCTGCTTCTAACCACAAAGATTCTTTACCGAAATGTTTTTCATAAATATCTCTAGGTACTTTTCCTTTTCTAAATCCATCAACTTTAGCATCTTTTGATTTTACTTTGAATGCTTTGTCTAAGGCATTTTTCCATGCTTCTCCATCAATTTTTATTACTACTTCATGTATATTTTTTTTAGTTTCTTCTTTTTTCTTTGCCATATATATTCCTCCAACACGTTATATTATAACTTACATTTTAATTTTAAACAATATCTTTTAAAGAAAAACTATAATAGTTAAATTATAGTTTCTTGCCTTTATTTAATTTCTTTAATTTCTACTTGATAAGATCCATTAGGACTTTCAACAGTAACTATGTCTCCAACTTTATGATCAAGTAAAGCTTGAGCTATTGGTGATTCATTAGAAATTTTGCTTTCAAATGGATCTGCTTCTTGACTACCAACGATTTTATATTCATCTTCTTCATCGTCATCATCTACATATTTTATAGAAACTGTAGTACCAAGAGCAACTTTATCAGTAGCAGCTTTAGTAATAATTGAAACATTTTCTAACATTTTTTCAATAGTTTTAATTCTTCCTTCAATAACTGCTTGCTCATTTCTTGCTGCATCATAATCAGCATTTTCTGATAAATCTCCTAAAGACCTAGCTTCCTTTATAGCTTGGATATTTTCTGGTCTTCTAACATTTATTAAATTATCTAATTCTTTCTTTAATTCATCTAACCCTTCTTGAGTTAAATATACTGTTTTACTGTTTGCCATTATTTCTTCACCTCATAACCATAACATTGCTTAAAATAATACTACAAAATTGGCATTTTGTCAATTGCCTATTTTTAATTTTTAAGCTTATAAAACTCTATTACCTGATTTAAAAACAACTCATCAGTCATACCACTAATAAAGTCTATCACTTGTCTTTTTGGACTAGTACTATTTAAATATTCTTCACTTTGATAATTTAGAAAAATTTCATAAATAATACTTGATCTATCATTATTTTCAATTTTTTCTAAGTAATTTTTATAAATAGTATTCATTCCATTTTCATAATAATTATATTCATCTTTTGTTAAAGATTTACTATAAATATTTTTATAATTAAATTCTTTCAATTCAAATAAAGCTTTAAATACTTGATCACTCATTTTTATATATGGTTTATCTATACTTTCATTAATAATATCTAAGATAATAGTATTAACAATTTCTTTATTATTATTTCCTAAAACATCCGTAATTTCTTTAGGCAATTCATCTCTTTGAAATAGTCCCAAATTAATAGCATCTTCAATATCTCTACCAATATAGGCAACAACATCAGATATTCTAACAACACATCCTTCTAGAGTCATAGGAGCATATTTTTTTGATTTTTTTAAATCTTTATAACTTTCCTCATATTCACGCATGAATTCATTTGCATCTTTTTTCATTGGTCTATATATTGGATCTAGGATTTCACCATTATGACACATTATTCCATCTAAAGTTTGAACTGTTAGGTTGTGTCCAATTCCATCTTTATCAACAATCATACAACTTCTCACACCTTGAATATTATGAGCAAAATATTCACCTAATTCTCTTAAAGAGATTTTATTTAACATAGCCTCTCCAGCATGGCCAAGTGGTGTATGACCTAAATCGTGAGAAAGTGCGATTGCTTCAATTAAATCCTCATTAAGTTTTAAAGCTCTTCCTATCGTCCTTGCTATCTTAGAAACAAGTTGAACATGAACCATTCTCTTACTAATATGATCATTTTCCTTAAATGAATAAACCTGGGTTTTATCCATATATCTTGTATAACTTAAAGAATGAATTATTCTATCAATGTCCCTAAAGAATGGTGTTCTAATATCATCTTTTTCCACTTTGAGTCTAATGGCTTCACTACTTTTACAAGCAAAACTAGATAAATGGTTTTCTATTTCTAAAAAATTTTTCTTAGCTTTTTCAAGATTAGTCATCAAAATCACTCTTTTCTATCAATCTAATCATAGAATATTCATCTATTTTAATATCTGTTTCTAAGTAAATATAATAAATATTATCTGGATGTCTTGCGATATCAATCTCATTTTTATCACAATCAAATAACTTTTCTACTTTAAAAGTAACAGCATCACCCTGTGGTGTAAATAACTCTACTGTATCGCCTACTTTAAAATAGTTTCTTTCATAAATCTTAACTAGATTATTTTTATATTCAATTACTTGTCCTAAATAATCTTGATTAGAAGCTTCACTTCTTCCAGTGTAATATTGATCAGTATATGATGCTTCATTCATAAAATATTGAGTTGAGTTTTCTCTATTAGAAACTCTTGATAATATCTTTTGTTGACTTTTTAATAATTCATCCGTTAATTTATTTTCTTTATAAGCATCTATTATTTTACGATAAGCCCCCACTACTGTTGCTAGATAATAAATAGATCTCATTCTACCTTCTATTTTTAGACTTTTTACACCTATATCAATTAAATCAGGAATATACTCGGACATATTTAAATCTTTTGTAGCCATGGTAAACATTTTATTATCTTTCAAGTTAAAATTAAATCTACATACTTGAGCACATCCACCACGATTAGCATCTCTATTAGTAATATAGTTTGATAAAGCACATCTTCCAGACATACACGTACACATCGCTCCATGAATAAATACTTCAATGTCTATTCCTGTTTTATCAATGATTTCTTTGATTTGATTCTTATGAAGTTCTCTTGCTAGTACAACTCTATCTGCCCCTTGTTCTTTAAAGAATTCTACTGATTCATAATTAGTAGTAGAGTTTTGAGTAGATAAATGCACTTCAACATTAGGATAATTTCTTTTTAAATATGGAATTAAAGACGGATCACTAATAATAAAAGCATCAATTCCACAGTTAACTACATCTTTGATATATTCATATAGACCATCTAAATCTTCGTTATGAAAAACTATATTAAGAGTTAAATACACTTTTTTAGAAAGGTTATGAGCAAATAAACAAGCTTCTTTTATTTCAGGTAAAGTAAAATTAACAGCATTTGCACGCATTCCATATTTTTCTCCACCAAAATAGATAGCATCAGCACCATATAATAAATTAACCTTTAAACGTTCCAAATCTCCTGCTGGAGAAAGTAATTCCATATCCTTCATCTTACTTCACCTTATAAATCATTTTTCTAAAGAAGAAACCTGTATCATTACCAAGTAATTCTGCTTGATTTTTAATAAATTTTTCTTTTTCTAAAGTATCCATTTTTTTATAATTATTAAGATAATAAACTAAATTAGTAATAATTTTTATAAATAGGTCATGATCAATATAATCTTCCTTTATCAAGATATAGCTTAAATTCGTATCCATAAGTTCATCAAGAATAACAAATCCATTTAAAATACTGTTTTTTATGAAAGTAGAACCATCCTCATTTTCCTTAACAATTAAATCTGTATCACTAATCTTCTCATTGACAACAACTTCATCTTTTACCTCTTCATTAACATTTGTGTAATAATTTGTAACTAAATGTCTTTTTGAAAAAGCAATCGATGGCTTTGTAATTAATTCTATAATAGATTTAGTCCTAGCTTTAGAAATAATTTCTTTTACTTCATCAAGTCTTAACTCTTTAGAAAGCATTGCATACTCTACTCCATTATCATAATAGTAATTACAACTATTATAATTAGTAACCATATGAGTTTGAGCCCATACAAGAGAAACATTTAATTTAAGTTTTTTCATTAATCTAATTAAGGCTGAGTCATAAAAGAAAATTCCTTTAATATTTAAATTATCAAGTTGAATTAAAATATCTTTTAAAGGATCAATTTCTTCATTCATAATATTTTTATTGATACTAATAAATAATTCTATTTTAGGATATTTTTCTCTTACTTTTTTTATTTCAGCTAGGGAATAATACTTACTATATTCAACAGAAAAATCTTCTAGAGGTAATAAAAACGTGTTTATTCCTAATTTTATATATTCTTCTAAGTCTTTTTCTAGTTTTACTATTATATCCATAATAACACCTCTTCTTCTAAATTATACAATAATTACAAAGAAAAAGAAAGATTTGAAAACCTTTCTAAAGCATTCTCTTTATTCCAAATGGAGTACGATATCCAACATCAGATGTTATAACACCTGTTCTAGAACTAGAAGCATGAACTACTTGGTTATTTCCTATATACATACTAACATGACTTATAGACCCTTTACCATCTTTATAAAAGAGCAAATCTCCTGGCACAGCTTCACTAATTGATGCGACAGCAGCACCTTGTTCATATTGTTGTACAGCAGTTCTATTTAAAGTTAGACCAAAATGTTTATATACTCCCTGAGTAAATCCAGAACAATCAGTTGGTGTATATGGTTCTTCCCCATTCCAACTGCCACCATATTTATACTGATTTCCTACAAATTTTAGTGCATAATCAGCAATTTCACTACCCGTTGATGAAGTTGATGAAGATGATGAATCATCATTTGAGGATGATCCAGTAATAGTAGAAGTTGTATTACTTCTAGACCTACTATTTTGCCGTGTTGGTCTATCATATTGATCAACCTCAGATGAATGTTGTTTTGTATTTTTCATTGTATTAAATATTTGATCTGCTGATTCCCAACATCCAGATAAATCACCTATATTATCAGGGATAAATGAGAAAACAACATTCGCTGTATTAGGAATAAAAAATATAAAAACGGTAGCGAGAATTTTATTATAAAGAGCTTTACTTTTAGTTTTTTTAGGATCATCTGGATTTATGACCATTTTAGCAAAATCAATAGCTACCATAATCAATAATATAATAGGAACTATAAAATGAATTAGATTTAACACCTCTTTAACAATATGTAAATATGTAGCCAATCCATAATCTTTACAACAACTTGAAATATCACCGGCACAAGTAGACTTTAACAATAAAAAATACTTCATATAAAATTTTCCTTTCTAAATCACTAAGTATAGTATAACACATTATTCTTTTATAATAAACTTATAATCATTACTATTAAAATAATATTGTTCTTCATAAGAAGACACTGTATAAAAATATTTATAAGCAATTAGAGTTCCATTATCAATATAAAAATTAACACCATTCAAATAATTATTGGATATTCCTCTATTTTTCATAAAACACTCATAACTACATTGTTTTTCAGTGAAATACTTACTTCTTATCAAGCCATTATAAAATTCGGTAAACTTTGCTTCAAGATAATCATTAACTTTGTTTTTTGTTAAACGGTATTTTTTTAGTATTTCATCATCACTAAGAATCGTTCCTGTTTTCAAATCTATATTAATCGTTTCAAAGTTTCTTAATGGTTCACCATCAGTATCTGATTCATAATAAGCATAAGCTACAAGTAATGATAAAATGTTTTTACTTTTGCTAAATTGATAATAATAATCATATTCTTTTTGCTTAGATACTTCTTTATAGTTATCAATAATAGTAGAATTTATTTTTTTTATTTCATCTGTATTAATATTAATCTTAGGTATTTCATCATATTTTCCTTCTTGATAGGTATTCTTTCTTTTCATTGTTGTATAAACATATTCTTTTTTATCATTAATTTTAGAAACATAATTTGTATAATATAAAAAATAATATATAATTCCACCCAAAATAAATATTGATAAAATAATAAACAATAAATACATATATTTTTTTGATTTTTTGGTATTTTTATCACTTTTTTTGTTTTTATAATTATCTTCTAACTTAAAACTATTCATTATTATTCATTCCTCTCTTATTTTTACACCAATTATAACAAAAAAAAGCTCTTAATTAAAGCTTTTTTAATATTAAACTCGATAGCTTACAGAAATACCATCACCAATATCATAAAATTCAGTTTTGAATTTTTTGTTTTCTTCTAAATATTTGTGATAATCTTTTATCTTACGCACCAAAGCCCTTAGATTTTTACTCTTTATTTCTTCTTCCTTTTTAAATACATATCCATGAAAGTTTAGATTATCAGTTACAATATAACCTCTATCATTTAAGTTACGTTCAAATTGTTCAAAAAAGTGAATACTTTGACTTTTAGCAGCATCGATAAATATTAAATCAAATTTATCTTCTAATTTAACATCTAATGCATCTTTAAAGATTAAAGTTATTCTATCTTCTAGTTGCATCTTCTTTATATTTTTTACTGCTTCTAAATATCTTTTTTCATCTCGTTCTATAGATACAATTTTTAAATTAGGACTAGATAAAGCCATTTTAATAGCTGAATATCCTATAGCAGTTCCTATTTCTAAGACTGTCTTTACTTGATTTTTAATAATAAATGTTGTTAAAAACTCAATTCCATCATCTTGCATAATTGGAACATTTTCAAGTTTTGCATATTCTTTAATTTTTTTTATATTATCAAGTGTTTCTCCTACCATATCCAGTCACCCTTCTCTTTGATTTCAGCAACTTTCGCTGTATGTTCTTTTTCTGTTTTTGTATAATATATCTTACCATGTTTATCTGCTACAAAGAATAAATAATCATTTGTAGTTGGATTGATACTTGCCTCAATTGAATCCTTACTTGGATTACAAATAGGTCCGACAGGTAATTTTCCTCCCATATTGCTTGCTCTAGTATTATATGGATTACTAGTACTAAATTGTTTAGCTGTTAAATCTTTTTTCATTTCTTCTTGGAAAGCATAATATGTAGTTACATCACTACCTAAATTCATGCCTTTATTAAGTCTATTTATAAAAACTCCAGCTATCATTTTACGATTCTTAGTATTAGTTCCTTCTAATTCCAACATAGATGCTAAAGTCATATATTCATGAACAGTCCATTTAGAGTTAGTTATAGTATCCTTATATGGATTTAATTCCTTTTCAGTTTGATCTAACATAACTTTAAAAATTTCTTCTACACTGACATCTTTGTTTACAAACTCATAAGTATTAGGACTTAAATATCCTTCTAAAGAAACATATATATCATTATTTTTAATTTCATCTGTTAAAAACCAATACTTACTAATTAAACTATCTAAATAAGCATCATCTTCTACTTTAGCAATAACATCTTCATAAGTATTATTAGTATTTTCTGATATTTGTAAAGCATATTTTTTTAACGATTGTCCTTCTTTAAAAGTAATTTTTACTAAATCAGGATTATAATTATTACCTTCAGTTAGAGTTTTTGCAATCTCTTCTGTAGACATACTTTTCTTTAATTCATATACTGTTGCTTTTAAAGTTTTTTTAGTATGAAACTTTGCGATTAATTTAAATACTAAAGGACTTCTAATTAAATCTCTATTTTTTAATTCTTCTGCTATCATATTTGTTGATGTACCACTTTTTATATCAACAACAATAGTTGCAGTTGAATTTTTATCAACAGGAGAAGATAAATATATAAATAAGATAGAAATTCCTATCAAGAAAATTCCTAGTACAAAAAAGATAATACTTATCAAAGCTTTTTTCTTTAGTTTTAATTTCGTCATACTACCTCCAAAAAAAGAAAGAGTCTATTCATTACTCTCTTGTTTCTTTTTTATTTCTTCTTGTAATGTTGAAAGAATTGTTTCTATAACCTTCCACTCTTTATCTGTAGTTATTGGTTCTAGTTTTGAATTTGGATCATTAGGATCATAAATTGATGCATAAACTTGAATATTTCCAGCATCATCCTTAGTTTGATCAGTATAAACTATATAATTCTTATTTGTTTCTTCACTTTCAAAAGTAAATAAAACATCATATTCTACTTCGTTACCATTCTCATCAATTAATGTAAATGAATTTTTTTTCATAAATTTTTCTCCTTATCTAAGTATGACTGTAAAATAATTGTTGCAGCCAACTTATCAATTACTTTTCTTCTTTTATTTCTTCTTGTATTATTCTTTATTAAAACACTTTCTGCTTCCTTTGTTGTTAATCTTTCATCTTGTAAGATAACTTCAATATTTAATTTTTGTTCAAGCTTTTTCTTAAATTCTAAGCTTAACTCTCCTTTAGGTCCTATAGTATTATTCATATTCTTAGGAAATCCTAAAACAATCTTTTCGATGTGTTCATCTTTAACTATTTTTTCTACATCATCAAGTAATCTATCATATTCTTCATTATGTCTAATAACTATATATGAAGTTGCGATAGTGTGAGTAATATCTGATATAGCAACACCTAAAGTTCTTGAACCTAAATCTAGTCCTAAATATTTCATTTATCTAATCCTTGAAAGTTATTTAATAATACCTCTAATATCTTAGCACGATCTATTTGTTGAATCTTTTTTCTAGCATCTTTATAACTAGAAATGTATCCAGGATCTCCACTAATTAAATAACCAACTAGTTGATTAGTAGGATTGTAACCTCTTTCTTTTAATGCGTTATAAACATCATTTAAAATTTCTTTAGTTTCTATTACATCAATATCAACTACTCTGTATAAATTTGTACTATCCATATTTTCACCTCACTAGTATAAATATATTTTAACATTAATACTTAATCTTTGCAAACTAAGTTAAAAGAAAATCGACTAATTACTATTAGTATAGACCAAAACTAGAATTTTTTCAAAATTTATAACTTTAATATTTCAAGTAATATTAGTAACTTCTTTTATTAAGAATGTATATTATAGTAGTTATATTTATTTTTTTATTTAATTAAAATAATTTTCTTAAATTGTTTTTTACCTTTTTGAATAATTAATTCACCATTATTAAAGTTAGTTGTGGTAATTAATTTATTAACATCATTTTCTTTTATTTTATTTACACTAATTCCATTTTGCTCAATGATTCTTCTTCCTTCAGATTTTGATGAAACAATATTTGATAAATTTAATAAGTCAATTAATAACATTCCATTTCCTAACAGATTTTCTTTTATTTCAAATATTTCAATATCTTCAGGTATACCACCCTTAGCTACTGTATTATATCTTTCTTCAGCTTGAACAATAAATTCTTCTCCATGGTACATTTTAATTATTTCTTCTGCATATTTCCTATGCGCCATTAATATATCCTCACTCATCAACTTTTCTATATCTTTCATATCTAAATCCGTAGTAAGCTTAAAATAATCTAATAATACATCATCAGGTATTCTCATAGCTTTCTCATACATTTTTTCAGGCGACTCATCTACTCCAATATAATTTCCCAATGACTTAGACATTTTTTCCTTACCGTCTAATCCTACTAATAAAGGAAAACACATTACATCCTGTGGCTCTTGATTATAGTCTCTTTGTAACTCTCTACCAACTAACAAATTAAATGTTTGATCTGTTCCACCTACTTCTATATCAGCATGTAATGCAACTGAGTCATATCCTTGCATCAATGGATATAAAAATTCGTGAATACCAATTGAAACATTATTATTAAATCTATTTTTAAAATCATCTCTTTCAAGAATTCTAGCTACTGTATATTTTCCAGTTAATTTAATAACATCTTCAAATGACATTTTCTCCAACCACTCTGAATTATACACAATTCTTATTTTCTCAGGATCTAATATTTTAGAAATCTGTTTGAAATATGTTTCACCATTTTTTCTTGTTTCTTCAAATGACAATGATGGTCTTGTTTTAGATTTTCCAGTTGGATCTCCAATCATTGCTGTAAAATCACCTATAACAAAAACTATGTCATGTCCCAATTCCTGTAAAATTTTCAATGCACGTAATGGTACCGTATGACCTAGATGCAAATCAGGTCTTGACGGATCAGCACCAAATTTTACTATCAATTTTTTACCACTATTTAATTTTTTTAATAATGTCTCTTTATTATGAATATCAACTGTTCTTCTCAATATTAATTCAATTTTTTCATTTTTTGACATTTTATCCCTCCTTAACAAAAAAACACGATAAACAATCCTCATAAGGACGATTTATCGCGGTACCACCTTAATTTATGAATAGAAATTCATACACTCAATAAGCTATAAAGTAGCAACCTTTAAACTCATAATGTGTATTTCAACTATATCATTTTGTCTATTTTCACCAAACATAAACTCTCTAAATTTAAAATGATATACTTTACTATTCATTAATCAACATTTATAAATTAAATAATTCTATTATATTATATCATATAAAATACAATTTATTAAAGAGTTTTTGTTAATGTTTTATTCTTTTCTTGTTCTTTTAGTTTAAAAGCATTACCTTTTCCAACTTGAATTACCATTCCTTCTTCTGGAGCAAATGAAAATTCGCTTGTTTTTTCTCCATTTAATTTTACAGCACCTTGTTGAATTAATCTTCTTACTTCACTTTTTGATTTATATTTTCCTGTTGAAAATATACAATCTATTAAAGGATATAATCCTTCATCATTTATTAAATTAGAATCATAAACTAATTCAGGAAATTCTACATCAATATCTTTCTTTTGAAAAATTGCTTGAAAATTAGCTTCTGCTTCTTTTAATTCTTCTTCTGTATGATATAGAGAAACAATACTTTTTGCTAAATGCATCTTTATATCTCTTGGATTTACTTCTCCCTTTTCCAATAATCTTTTAATATTTTTTACTTTATCTGGATGTATATCAGTTGTTAATTCATAATATGTAACTATTAAATCATCAGGTACTTTCATAACTTTTGTATACATTGTTTTTGCATCTTCATTAACGCCAATATAATTTCCCAATGACTTAGACATTTTTTCCTTACCA
>JAUNMG010000023.1 GCA_030531905.1 bacterium
ACTCAAGCAGTTTCAGGAATTGGTTCAGTAGAACCACAAATGACTCAACCAGTAGCAGAGGTTAAACCAGTTTCAATCTACGGAGGTGCTAATCCATCTGTAGCAAAAAATGATATAACTGATTCACAACCACATCAAATTTACGGTGGGGCAAATCCTTTAGAAAATACTCAATCAATTTCAATTAATGATATAAATCAAGCTGCTGCAAATCAAATTGCTACAGGAACTGAACCACAAGTAGAACAAGTTGTTGCGGCAATTCAACCGGAAGTAACTCCAGTTGTTAATCCTGTAATACCTAATATTGAACCTCAAGTTCAAGGAGCAGTTGCTAGTGTAGAACAACCAATGGTTGAACCATTTAATCCTAATAATGTCTAGAAGAGTAAAATCTTCTTTTTTTTATGTTGTTTTCTTGTTTGAAAACTATAAAAAGGTATAAAATAAAAATAGATATGAAAATAGGAGGAATGATATAAGATGAAGAATAAAGTTGTTTTAGTTGGATGTGGAAATGTAGGTATGAGTTATGCCTATGCTTTATTAAATCAAAGAACTAATGTTAATGAACTTGTTCTAATTGATATTGATAAAGATAGAGTTGAAGGAGAAGTAATGGACTTAAATCACTGTCTTGCTTTTGCTCCCAGTAAAATTGATATTAAATCTGGTGAATATAGTGATTGTAGTGATGCAACACTAGTTGTAATAGCAGCAGGAGCTAATCAAAAACCAGGAGAAACTAGAATGGATTTAATTAATAAAAATAGTAAAATTTTCAAGTCAATTGTTACTCCAATTGTTGAAAGCGGCTTTAATGGTGTATTTTTAGTAGCAACAAATCCACTTGATGTAATGACTTATTTAACATGGAAATATTCTGGCTTTGAAACAAATAAAGTTTTCGGTACTGGAACTAGTCTTGATACTTCTAGACTTAAATACTTAGTTGGTAGTAGATTAAATGTCAACCCAAAAAGTGTTCATGCTTACGTAATTGGTGAACATGGAGATTCTGAGTTTGTTCCTTGGTCTTGCGCAGATATTGCTTTACAAGACATTGAAGGTTTTATTGAAAAAGATGAATTAAGAAAAATAGAAAAAGAAGTAAAAAATGCGGCATACGAAATAATAAACAAAAAAGGTGCAACATACTATGGAATTGGTATGACTTTAGCAATGATTACTAATGCTATATTAGAAGATGAAAATAGAGTTATTACTGTTTCAAATTATGATAGCGAGAATAATATCTATATAGGAACACCTGCTGTTGTAGGAAGAGAAGGAATAAAGAAAAGAATTTACATCAACTTAACTGATGAAGAAACTTCTAGATTACAAAATTCAGTTGATGTAATTAAAGGTGCAATTGAAGAATTAGAAAAATAATAGAGCGGTGTAGTTATGAGTGATAAAACAAAACAAAATATTTATGAGTATATACAGAAATACCTTCATCAAAAACAAAAACATGAGTATATTGATTATTATGAACTATTTGGTTTTAGTGAGAAGTTAACTATAGATGAAATTCAAAAAGAACTAAAGTATAAAAAAATAAGAAAATTATTTCATCCAGATCAAGTTGCATATATAGAATCTGTTTTTAAAGATACTTTTAATGAATGTGTTTCTACGGTAATTAATGCTGAAAAAGTATTTTCAAGTGATTTAGAAAAAATGAAATACGATTCGCAGTTAGCAGAAAATAAAAAATTATATAAAGATATTGAAGTCACAACAAAAGAAAAAAATATGCTTGAAACAGCAATTATAACTACTGTGTTTGACAAAGGTTTTTATAATGGATATAAAGCCTTAAAAAAAGCTGTTAATAATGATTTTAGTAGTATTTCAACTGAAAATAATTCAAGAAAAATGGCAGAGGAGCTAGGATCAGTTTTAATTAAGGAAATTTTGAATAGTGAAAAAAAAGATATTATGAATACTGATATAAATGATATTATAATGGATTATTATTTGAAAATAATAAATAAAACAGGATTAAAAGAAAAAACTGATACTTTTTATGATATTTGTATAGAAACTGTAGAAACTCCAAAACTTGATGCTTATAATTCAATATATGAATCTTTCCAAAAAGAAAAGTTTAGTATTTTCCCAAGAAATAGGACTTTAGGAAAAAAATTTGAAAATCTTAATTTTACAAAAAATGATGTTACTATTTTAATGCTTTCAAGACTACATAGTAAGTCTTCAAATAATGAAAAATATAAATTTTCTAATACAATAACACAAAAAAGACGTGAGATAACAAAAATGTTTGTTGATCAAATAAAAAACGAAATTAATCAAAAAAATGAAAATAAAACTATATAAGTTTGGGTATTTTCTAAAAGTAATAAACATATATATTAAACATAGAAAGGAATGAATAATATATATGGAAACACTTAAAGTAAGCAGTAAATCTAATCCAAATAGCGTTGCAGGAGCATTAGCAAATGTCTTTCGTGAAAAGGGAACTGTTGAGATTCAGGCAGTAGGAGCAGGAGCTCTAAATCAAGCCATAAAAGCAATTGCGATAGCAAGGGGTTTTGTTGCACCTTCTGGAAAAAACTTAGTATGTATACCAGCATTTTCTGATATTGCAATTGATGGAGAAGAGCGTACTGCCATAAAACTTATAATAGAATCTAAATAATTATTGCTAAAATTTAGAAATGGGCATATAATAATAGAGACAAATCAATGATTAGAGATAATAATAAGTAATTTTATTTAAGAGAAATTATGGTTGGTGAGAATGATTATAAAATCTTATTTATCTACTCTATAGATGGATTAATTCCCGGATGATTTCCGTTATTTAAATTAAGAAAATAAAAGGATGGTACCGTGCTGTAAGCACTCCTTGGTGTACTATTCTTTTTTTGTTAGGAGATGAAATTTTGTTTGATGCACATTATGATTTATTAACAATTCTTTATTGTTGTTACTTAAAAAATGATTTTTCATATATTGAGAAATTACAAGATGACTTAGCTGATGTATCTTCTTTGATAGCGAATCTTTATTTCATGAGTAAGGATGAAATGAAAGAAGAGTTACAAATAGAAGATATTGATGTTTTAGAAATGTTTAAGATAAGTACTAACTTATTTGAAAAGTACTTTCCTGATAAGTTGGTTATTTATAGTATTGAGGGTTGTGACTATATAAAAGATGAAGATGAGTTAGAAAAACTTTATGATTTAGGTCTTAGAAATATTTTACTTGTTTGGAATAATGAAAATAAGTATGGATCGGGTAATAGATCTTGTAAAGGCTTAACTGATTTAGGTAAAAGTTTTATTAAGAAGGCTGTTAGTTTAGGTATTTCAATAGATTTATCTCATATGAATAAAAATACATTTTGGGATAGTATAGAATTACTTAAAGTGTTAAAAAGTGATGGTTATAAGATAAAGGTAATCGCAAGTCACTCGAATAGTTATTTATTATGTAAAAATAAAAGAAATTTAGATGATGAACAAATTAGAGCAATAAAAGATTTGTCAGGAATGATAGGTTTAGTTGGTTATGGTCCTTTTATAAATGTAGATGAAAAAAATTTAGAAGAAAATTATTTGAATCATATTAAACATGTAGAAAGTATTGTTGGAATTGATAATGTTATGATTGCCACTGATAATATGGAGTTTGCGAAAGAATTATTTAATATAGATGAAGATATTAGTTTATTAAATCATAAAAATATTAAGAAAGATTTGACTAATATATTAAAAAATTATTATAATGAAGAAGAAATTAATAAAATAATTAGAATTAATGGAGAAAGATTAATAGAGGAGAGATAGTAATGTTAGATATAAAATTTGTAAGAGAAAATAAAGAATTAGTAAAAGAAAATATTAAGAAAAAATTTCAGGATCAAAAATTACCTTTAGTAGATGAGGTTGTTGAGTTAGACGAAAGAATTAGAAACTTAAAACAAACTGGGGACAGCTTAAGACAAGAAAGAAATAAAACTAGTGATGAGATTGGTGTTTTATTTAGAGAAAAAAAGCAAGAAGAAGCAAATCTAAAAAAACAACAAGTAGTTGAAATAAATGAAAGGCTAGAAAAAATAGAAGAAGAAGAAAAAGAACTTTCAAAAACTTTTAGAGAAAAGATGATGGTTATTCCAAATATTTTGGATCCATCTGTTCCAATTGGAAAAGATGATAGTTTCAATGTTGAAAATGAAAGATTTGGAGAACCAGTTGTTCCTGATTATGAGATTCCATATCATGCTGATATTATTGAAAGATTAGGAGGACTAGATAAGGAATCTGCAGGAAGAGTATCTGGTAATGGTTTTTACTATTTAATGGGAGATATTGCTAGACTTCATGAAGCTATGATAGCTTATGCTAGGGATTTTATGATTGATAAAGGATTTACTTATTGTATTCCACCATTTATGATTCGTAGTGATGTTGTTGATGGTGTTATGTCTTTTGATGAAATGGATGCTATGATGTATAAAATTGAAAATGAAGATTTATATTTAATTGGAACAAGTGAACATTCAATGATTGGTAAATTTAAAGGACAATTAATTGATGAGAAAGACTTACCAATCACAATGACATCATATTCTCCATGCTTCAGAAAAGAAGTTGGTGCTCATGGAATTGAAGAAAGAGGACTTTACCGTGTTCATCAATTTGAAAAAGAAGAAATGGTAGTTTTATGTAAGAGTGAAGATGCAATGGATTGGTATAACAAAATATGGAAATATACTGTTGAATATTTTAGAAGCTTAGATGTGCCTGTTAGAACACTTGAATGTTGTTCAGGTGATTTAGCTGATTTAAAGGTAAAATCATGTGATGTAGAAGCTTGGAGTCCAAGACAAAAAACATACTTTGAAGTTGGTTCATGTTCAACACTAGGTGATGCTCAAGCAAGACGTTTATCAATTCGTGCTAAAGGTGAGAATGGAAATTACTTAATTTCAACTTTAAACAACACAGTTGTTGCTTCACCAAGAGGATTAATTGGAGTAATAGAAAATAACTATCAAGAAGATGGTTCTATTAAAGTACCAAAAGTCTTACAACCATATATGGGTGGATTAGAAGTAATTAAACCTAAAGAAAAATAAGATAAATCTGGAAATGTATATGTACATTTCTTTTTTTGTAAACATGCTGTAAATTTTAGTAGTTATTATTCAAAATTATTGACATTAATATATGTATTTATTATTCTGATAATAGAGAGTATAGAGGTTTTATATGAAAAAGAAAAGAGTAATAGGTATAGTTTTAAGTTCTTTATGTATAGTACTTTCGGTTACTTGTTTTATTTGTGCTAAAAAAGTCATTAATATGCAACAAAAACAGTATGAAATGACATATAAATCATATCGTAAATTGTTTTCCACTGCTAATAAATCTGTACCACGTTCTGATTTAACAATGGAAGAAATCAAAAGTGTTAAAAAACAAGTTTCAAATATTGCTTATGATGATAAAAAAGTGAAAATGGATAATGAATTAAGTAATTTGACAAATTTTGTATTATTAAGGGATAAGATAAACAATAACTTTACTAATGATATTTTAAATTCAGATACTACTGTTGTTATGCTGGATGAGATAAAAATGGAAAATAAAAAAATTCCAAAAAAATATCAGAAATTATTAAGTTCTAAAATAGAAGAAATGAATAACCAAATTCTTCAGATTAATGATGTGAAACAAACAATAAGTTCGTTGTTCACTGATGCTACTTTTAATGAGGTAAAATCTGAAGTGACAAGAGATATGTATAATGGTGCAGTCATAAAACAACAAGGATTAAAACAAAAAGATATTTTTTCTGAACAACAAGTTTATTTGGATAAAGTTAATTCAGAACTTTCTAGAAGGGAAGAATTAGAAAGAAAAAGGCAAGAAGAGGAAAGAAAAAGACAGATTGCTGCAGCATGGACTATTCTTGATGTACCATATATCAGTCAAAATAAAAATAATGTCTTAAATGGATGTGAAGTAGCTTCGTTACTAATGGGATTACAATATAAAGGTTATTTAAGAAATATGGATTTAAAAACTTATGCTGAGAATGTTCCAAAAAGTTCTGATCCATTTAGTGGATTTACATACGATATATATGGAATTGAGCCTACAAATGTTCCTCATTGGATAGCGCCACAACCTCTAGCAAAATATGGTCGTGATTCATCTTCGAATAATGGGGTTATTGATGGGACAGGTAAATCATTAGATGAATTAGATGCTCAAATACAAGCTGGTAATCCGGTAGTTATTTATTTGACGGCTAAATTAAAAACTCCAAAACCATTTATTGAAAATGCACCTAAAAATATTCATGTTCTATTACTAACAGGTTATAATAGTATTACTAAAGAACAAATTATAACTGATCCATGGACTCATGATGATGGTAGAACAAAATGGACTGTTTCAAAGAATACTGTTGAAAAAATATATAATGCAACTGGTAAAAGAGCTGTTATTATTTCGTAAAATTAAGATTATATTAAAAACTGATAAAATGTCAGTTTTTTGTTTTTTTTGTGTATTAATTTTTATTTTATCCACAATAATATTAGTAGGTGTATCACTACAAAAAATTGACAGATAGGCCGTTTTTTGGTATAATATGAAACTGTCACGTGAAATAAGAGGTGTTAATTATGTTTTATAATGAATTAAAAACGATAAAAGCATGTGAAGAAGATCCATCCCTGATTTTCGATTTAATTAAAGAGGGACATTTTGAATTAGTAGATAAATTACTTTCAAAAAAAATTGTTAGTGTTAATGAAGTAGATAATGCATCTAATGATGTTATAACGAGACTATTAAAAGCTAGACAATATGATTTAGTTTTAAAATATATGAAAAATAAAAATTGGAATGTAAATCATCAGAATTATGATGGTAATACATTTGGACATTATTTAGCGGGTATTAACTATGTACATGTGCTAGATATAATTAAGCAGTTAAAGAAAAATAAAAAGTTTTCTCCTAATATTAAAAACAAAAAAGGAGAAACTCTACTAGATAAGGCCATTAATGAAAATTATATTTATACAACTCTAAAAATTTTGGAAGATAAAAGATTTAATAATATAGATGTCATGTCTTTTAAAAAGATATTTGATACATATATTACTAATAATACTTATGGAAAGTATTCAAAACTAGATAATTTAAAATCAATTATTTCAAGTTTAGAAAAAAAAGAATCATTATTACCAAGTCTTCAAGAATTAATTGATGAAATAGTTAAGAATATGGATATTATAAAAAATGAACTAATGAAAAATAAATATCAAAGCCTAGAAGTAATGATAAGTGAATTTGTTTAAAGCAATAATTTTAATAATTGTTGCTTTTTTCTTGTAAAAATAAATAATAATTATTATAATATTTGTAACAAGGAGGGTTCATATGCAAAGTAAGGTACGTTATAAAAGTATTAAGACTAATGATGAATATATTACTATTCCAGTCAAAATAAATGGATTATCATTATTTTTAGTTGATGATGAAAGAGTAAGTTCAGATGTATATAAGGAATTACAATCTGTCTACTTTGGAATTCTTAACTTTGAAAAAGAACAATGTATATATGTAAGAGATGATATTGCATTAAGAAAAGATAGTATTTTAGGTCGTTTTATTCTTTCACATCCTGAGAACTTTATAAATGATGATACAGATGTTACTTATAAAAAAGTAGTAGATGCCTACAGTGTCGCAACATTTGAAGATAACACAAAAATGGCTAATAAAATATTACCTTTATTTAAAGGAAGAGTAAGTGGAAGAAAAGAAGAATTAGCTGATATTTGTGATTTGAAAGTTTTAGACTTTATCTTAAATAATGGTGATTTTGATGAATATTTAAATAACCTTGATGGAAAAGAAAAAACACCTAGAAGATACATTGTTTACGAAGATGAAAAATATTTCTTCAGTGATTTAGCTAAAGAAAAACCAAATGTAAAAGTAAAGAAATAAAAAAATGTTCTCTTTACTTTTTTTCTTTCTATTTATATAATACTAAAAGAAGTGGATGTGAAATTTATGAATTTACCAAATTATAAAGAAGCAAGATTGAGAAAAGCTAAAGAGTATAAAACTGTTAATTATAATATAGATGAAAAATATTTAAATAAGTACAATGGTAAGAAATACTTTATTAAAACCTATGGTTGTCAAATGAATGAGCATGATAGTGAAAATATTAGTGCAATGATAGAAAGTTTAGGTTTTAGTAAATGTGAAAGGTATGAAGATGCTGATCTAGTATTATTAAATACATGCTCTATTAGAGAAAATGCTCATAATAAGGCTTTTGGAATGCTTGGAAGATTAAAACATATAAAAGAAACTACTAATCCTGATTTAATTGTTGGGTTATGTGGATGTATGGCTCAAGAACAAGGGGTTATTGATGAAATCTTAAAAGATTATAAATTTGTTAATTTCGTCTTTGGAACTCATAATTTATATCAATTACCAGAAATTTTAGATAAAGCTATTGAAAGTAAAGTTCAAACAATAGAAGTATTTTCAAAAGAAGGAGACTTAATTGAAGATATGCCTGTTAAAAGAGATAAGAATTATAAGGCATATGTTAATATTATTTATGGTTGTGATAAATTTTGTACTTACTGTATAGTTCCATATACTAGAGGTGGACAAAGAAGTAGAAAAAAAGAAGATATTTTAAAAGAGATAAATACTTTAGTTGAAGAAGGCTATAAGGAAGTAACGTTACTTGGACAAAACGTTAATGCTTATGGTAAAGATTTATATGATGATTATGGACTTGGTGAGTTATTAGAAGATGTAAGTAAAACAAATATTCCAAGAATTAGATTTATGACTTCACATCCATGGGATTTTACTGATAGTATGATTGAAAAAATAGCCAAATATGAAAATATTATGCCTAGTATTCATTTACCAATTCAATCTGGAAGTAGTAGAGTTTTAAAATTAATGGGAAGACGTTATACTAAGGAAAGTTATTTAACCTTATTTGATAAAATTAAAAAGACAATTCCTAATGTAAGTATTTCAACAGATATCATTGTAGGTTTCCCAGGTGAAGAAGAATCTGACTTTTTAGAAACTTTAGAAGTAGCAGAGTACTGTAAATTTGATAATGCTTTCACTTTTATTTTTTCACCACGTGAAAATACTCCTGCTGCTAAATTAAAAGATAATATAACAGTTGAAGAAAAGGAAGAAAGATTACAAAGATTAAATAATATTGTTAATAAATATTTTTTAGAAAAAAATCAAGAATTAGTTGGAAAAACAGTTGAAGTGTTACTTGAAGGAGTATCATCTAAAAAAGATATGTATTATGGATATACAAAAACAAATAAATTAGTTAATTTTACAGGTACTGGTAAAAAAGTTGGCGATATAGTTTCTGTAGAAATAACAGAAGCAAAGACATGGAGTTTAGATGGAAAACTTAAATAAATTAGATGAAAGTCTAGATGAATTAATTTCTTATATAAAAAATTCAAATGAATATAAAACTTGTCTTGAATTAAAAGAAAAGATGAGGAAAAATCAAGAATTAACAAAGCTAATAACTGATATAAAGTTGTTACAAAAAAAATATGTTAGAAGTGGTTTTGATACAAGTATAAAACAAAGCTTAGATGAGAAAAATAAAGTATTAGAAGAGATTCCAATTTATTCTATCTATAAAGAAAATTTAGAAGAAGTAAATAGAAATATTAATATCATTAAAGATTATTTAAATGATTATTTTAGTAAGAAGATGAATAATGATATGAAGGTTTGAAATTTACTTCTTTTTTGATTGTTAATTACTAATTATTATAATATAATTAATTTGAAGTAAGATAAGAGTGGGTGAATATGAAAAAAAGAATAGGTGAACAAAAAAAAGATAAAAAAAGAGTAAAAATACTAGTTTTTTGCATTATTAGTTTAGTATTATTATTAGGAATTTGTTTAATACTTTATGTAAAATTTGATAATGATTTATTAAAGAATATAAAGAAACATTATGATACAAATGTTATTACAACAAAAAAGATTAATATTTATGATAAGAATGAAAAAATTATTGGAAAACTTTCTAAAGATTTTACTTTAACACTTGAAAAACAAAAATTTAAAGATACCAAAAATAAATATTATAGGATTAAAAATACTAATTATTATATTTATTATTTAGATGTTAAACCTAGTAAGATAGTAGTTGACGATAAAATAAATCCTAATTATTTAGTATTTAATAAAAATATAGAAGTAGTTAAAAATACTAAGTTTTATTATAAAGATAAAGAAGCATTTAGTATAAAGAAAAATTTAAGTTTACCAATAGAGTATATGGACGATAATTATTATTATGTTTTATATCTAGATCATTTAATGAAATTAAAAATATCTTCTAAAGATATTTTAACAGATAAGGAAAATACAAAAGAAGAAGAATCTAATTATATAAGTGTTATTAATTATGATACTATCTATAGTAATGAAGCATGTTCTACAATTAATTGTATTCCTCTATCTAAAGTAGAAGAAGAAACTAATTATTTAAAAGAGGCAGGATACTATAGTATTTCTATTGATGAATATAAGGCGTATTTAAATAAAAGAATAAGACTAAAGAAGAATGCTATCTTATTAACTACAACTAATAGTAATGATACTTTAACAAACTGGAATAATAAGAGTGAGTATAAGATAAATTTACTTGATGATAATACGGGATTAAAATTCAATAATACTAATAAAAAATCAACTAAGGATAGTAATATTGAATCTATAGATAGGTATTCTATTAAAAGTATTACAAGTCTAGATAATTTTAAAAAGATGGTTAATGGTGAAGATGTAGTAGAAGAAGTTATTTTCAAAGCAAAAGCAAATGAACAATCAATTCCCGTTTTAAATTATCATTTCTTCTATGATTCTAGTCAAGGTGAATCTTGTAATGAAAATATTTGTCTAGATGTAAAAGTATTTAGACAACACTTAGATTATTTAAAAAATAATGGTTATAAAACTTTAAAGATGGATGAATTTACAAAATGGATGTATGGTGAAATGGAACTTCCAGAAAAAAGTGTTTTAATTACTGTTGATGATGGGGCGATGGGAACTGGTAAACATAATGGTAATAAGCTAATTCCTATTTTGGAAGAATATAATATGAATGCTACTTTATTCTTAATAAGTGGTTGGTGGGATGTTAATAATTATCGTTCTAAAAACTTAGATGTTCAATCTCATACTTATGATATGCATCAATATGGTGATTGTGGAAGAGGACAGGTTGTTTGTGCTAGTAAAGAACAATTAATGGAAGATTTAAAGAAATCTTTATCTATTGTTGATAATAATAATTCTTTCTGTTTTCCATTTTATAGTTATAGTGCTTCAGCTTTAGAAACTGTAAAAGAAGCTGGATTTAAACTTGCTTTTGTAGGAGGTAGCAGAAAGGCTAAAAGAAGTGATAATAAATACCTAGTTCCAAGATATCCAATTCATAAGAGTCATTCAATGGAACAATTTATAAATATGGTTAGTTAGACAATTACTTAGTAGTTGTCTTTTTTCTTATTAAATATAGTAATTTTTAGAAAGTAGTCGCATACATTAGACTAGAGGAGGAGTAATATGTCTAGTTATAAAGAGATTGTTACAAAAGCAGTTATAGGAAAAGGTAAAAAGACTTTTACTACAAAAAATACAAAGAGTGTAGATAATAGTCCGTCTACTATTTTAGGGTGTTGGGTTATTAATCATCAATTTAAGGGAACAAAACAAAACGATTCTGTTATAATTGATGGATCATATGATGTAAATATTTGGTATTCATATGATAATGATACTAAAACTGAGGTGTTAAAAGAACATAATACATATCAAGAAATAGTTAATGTTAGAAGAAGAGAAGATGCTGATAGTGACCAAGAAGAAATTATTGTAAGAAGCTTAAAACAACCTAATTGTGTTAAGGTTGATATTGATGGAAATAACATTAATTATGTAATTGAAAAAGAATTAGGTATTGAATTAGTTGGTGATTTAAAAGTAAAAATCCAAATCGATGAAGAAGAAGATCCATGGGATGAAATAGTAGAATCACAAGAAGTAATGGATAAAGAAATAGATAATGAAGTTAGGGAAGATTTTCTTGATGAAAATGTTATAAAAGACAATAATGAAGTAATTTAGCTGTTATCAAAAAAATGTTGACAGATATGTAAAAATATAATATAATTAAAGCACTGAGGAAAGGTAGGTGCTAATTATGGCAGTTAAACTAAGATTAACAAGAATGGGTGCTAAAAAACATCCAACATATAGAATTGTTGCAACAGATTCAAGAAGAAGCCGTGATGGTCAATATTTAGAATTAGTTGGAACTTATAGTCCAGTTGGAGCTTCAAGTGTTAAAATTAATGAAGAAGTAGCATTAAAATGGTTAAACAATGGAGCTATTCCAACAGATACTGTTAGAAGCTTATTTAGTAAAGCAGGAATCATGAAAAAGTTTGCTGAAGCTAAAGATAAGAAGGAAGCATAGTATGGATTTAGTAGCTTTAACAGAAAAAATTGTTAAATCAATAGTTAAAGATGAAGACTCTGTTAGTGTAAAAGAGTTTCCAACTGATGAAGATAATGTCATCTTAATCCAAGTAATGGTTAGTGAAGATGATATGGCAAGAGTTATTGGTAAGGGTGGAAGAGTTTCTAATGCAATTAGAACTTTAGTCCAAGCTAGTAGTTCATTGCAAGATAATAAATATGTAAAAATTGATATTGACAAGTTTTAATAGGCAACATTTGTTGCTTTTTTTCTTGCCTTTAAACTAACTTTAGTATTATACTTGTTATAGTTAGAAGGAGGATATAAATATGAAAAAAAGAGTACTTAGTGCTATCGTTATGCTATTAGTTTTTATACCATTATTATTAATTGGTGGTAAAGCTTTTGCAGTATTTATGTCATTACTTGCAGTAATGGGATTATATGAAATTTTAAATATACGTGAAACTAAAAAGAAATTTCCATTTTTAATGAAAGTTTTTGCTTATATTTTGGTAGTTTTCTTTTCATTAAGAAACTTTACATCAATTGAGTTTATAACAAATATAGATTATAGAGTAATGTCATTTATCATTTTTGCATTTTTAATGCCTTTAGTATTTATTAATGATAATAAAAAGTATAATTTAAATGATGCTTTATTCTTAATTGGTTCAACTTTATTTATTGGATTAAGTTTTAATTTAATAATTATTACTCGTAATTATGACATATTATATATTGTATATATGTTATTAATAACAACTATTACTGATACTTTTGCTTTATTTACTGGAATGTTAATTGGTAAACATCCTCTAGCAAAAGATATTTCACCAAAGAAAACTGTTGAAGGTCTACTTGGAGGATTATTCATGGGAACAGTTATAGCTGTTGTTTTCTATCATGTTGGAATAAATCCTAAGTTACCACTTTCTATTCTAGTATTAATCACTTTCCTATTAGCAAGTGTTGGTCAAATTGGAGATCTAGTATTTTCTTCTATTAAAAGATACTACGGAAAAAAAGATTTCTCTAATTTAATTCCAGGTCATGGTGGAATTCTAGATAGACTAGACAGTATTATCTTTGTTGTTCTAGCATCAGTGTTATTTTTAGGAATTATATAGGAGGAATTATGACAATTATTATATTTATTCTAGTTCTAGGTGGAATCGTATTTGTTCATGAATTAGGACACTTTGTTTTTGCTAAATTGATGGGTGTTTATGTTTATGAATTTTCAATAGGTATGGGACCTAAGTTAATTGGAAAAAAAGGTAAGGAAACTGAATACTGTCTAAGATTAATTCCAATTGGTGGATTTTGTTCAATGGCAGGAGAAGAAGTTGATGAAGAAGATATAAAAGTACCAAAGGAAAAAAGATTACAAGCAAAGAAAGCTTGGCAAAGATTTTTAATTATGTTCTTTGGTCCAGGATTTAACTTTATCTTTGCAATTCTAGTATTATTTTTTATAGCGTTATTTTGTGGAAGTTCTAGTTATGAGCCAATTATTTCATCAGTAGAAAAATCATATCCTGCAAGTGAAGTTGGGTTACAAAAAGGTGATGAAATATTAGAAATTAATCATAAAAAAGTAAAAACTTTAGACGATGTATCTGTTTATTTAACTATTTCTGATAAAACTAAAAATACTGTTATCAAAGTAGAAAAGAAAGATGGTAATGTCATAACTTATAAACTTAAACCTAAAAAGGTAAAAGAAAAAGGTGAAGTTGCATATAGATATGGTATTGGATTACAAAGTACTAAAAAGTATGGTTTTGTTAATTCAGTTAAATATACTGTTGTAAAAACGGGTTCTTTATTTAAACAAATGTTTATTACAGTTGAAAGTTTATTTACAGGTGGAGTTAAGGTTAATCAATTATCAGGTCCTGTTGGAATATATTCAATAGTTGGTGAACAAAGTAGGGCAGGATTTGCTTCAATAATGTATTTGATGGCATTTTTAAGTATTAATGTAGGATTTTTGAATTTACTTCCTTTACCAGCCTTTGACGGAGGACATATTCTATTTATAATTATTGAAAAAATCAAAGGTTCTCCGGTAAATCAAAGAACTGAAAATATGATTCATACAATAGGATTATTCTTATTAATGCTTTTAATGGTATATATTACATTTAATGATATTTTAAAATTATTTTAGGAGGATATTATAATGAATAGTACAGTACAAGCAGCACTTAATGCAACAAAAATAGGAGTTTCAATAGGATTAGGTATTTTAGTTCTAGGAATAATGGTTATAGTTCAAACTATCTTAAAAGATAAGAAAGCTAAGGCAGTAGTTCCAATAGAAAATGAAAAATAAGAGTTCTTGTTCGGAACTTTTTTTCTTTGTGCTATAATATAAGAAAGGAGGGATTTTATGATAGTCGGTGTTTTAGTAGAAATATCTAATAAAAGTGTTGATCGTATTTTTGATTATAAAGTTCCTCAGGAAAAAGAAAAATTTATTAAAATAGGATTAAGAGTAGAGGTACCTTTTGGTCATCAGAAATTAGAGGGTTTTGTTTTAGAAATAAAAGAAAATAGTAATCTAGATTCTTTAAAAGAAATTATTAGAGTTATAGATGAAGATATTGTTTTAAATGATGAGTTGATAAAGCTTGGTAAGTTTATGAAAGAAAAAACTTTAGCGCCTTTAATTTCTTGTTATCAAGTAATGCTTCCTAAAGCACTTAAAGCTAAAAATAATGTAGTTATTAATAAAAAGTATGAAACTTTCTATAAATTAAATAAAAATGTTGTTGATGTTAAATTAAATAGTGGTCAACAAGAAATAGTTGATATGTTTAAAACTAGAGAAATGGTAAGTAGAAAAGAAATTTTAGATATTTCTTCAAGTAGCTTAAATACATTAGTTAAGAAAAATATTTTGGTAAAGTGCTTAGTTGAAAAATATAGAACTGATTATTTAGATAAATCTGATAGGATAAAAGAATTGACTTTAGAACAACAAAAAGTTGTTGATAGTGTTAATTTATTTAGCAATGATGTTTATTTATTACATGGAGTTACTGGTAGTGGTAAAACAGAAGTTTATATCAAACTAATTGAAAAAGTTCTAAATCTTGGAAAAACTGCTATTATGTTAGTTCCAGAAATAAGTTTAACTCCTCAAATGGTAAGTCGTTTTGAACAGGTTTTTGGTAATAAAATAGCGGCTCTTCATTCGGCTTTATCTGATGGTGAAAAGTATGATGAGTGGAGAAGAATTGTAAGAGGTGAAGTTTCTATTGTTATAGGTGCTAGAAGTGCTGTTTTCGCGCCACTTACAAATATAGGAATTATTATCATAGATGAAGAGCATAGTGATTCTTATAAACAGGATAATAATCCAAGATATAATGCTAAAGATATAGCTATAGAAAGAGCAAGAAATTATAACTGTCCAGTTTTAATGGGAAGTGCAACACCAAGTTTGGATACATATGCAAGAGCTGTTAAAAAAGTTTATAAACTGTTAAACTTACCAAATAGGGTTAATGGTAAAGATCTTCCTCATATTGATATTGTTGATATGAATGAAGAAATGAAATATAGTAAGGGACATTTTTCAAAAAGACTACTTGATGAAATAAAGAAAACTGTAAAAAATAAAGAACAAGTAATTTTACTTTTAAATAGAAGAGGATATTCTTCTTTCGTTAGTTGTAAAAATTGTTCTTATACAATGAAATGCCCTAATTGTGATATAAGTCTTACTTACCACAAAAGTTCTAATATGCTTAGATGTCATTATTGTGGTTATGGTACTAATTTATTACATACTTGTCCTTCATGTGGAGAAAATTCTATTTCTACACTTGGAGTTGGTACAGAAAAAATAGAAGAAGAGTTAAACTCTTTAATTGAAGATGCTAAAATTTTAAGAATGGATGTTGATACAACAAGTAAAAAAGGTATGCATAAGAAAATGATTACAGCCTTTAAAAATCATGAATATGATATTTTACTTGGAACCCAAATAGTCGCTAAAGGACTTGATTTTCCACTTGTTACTTTAGTAGGAGTGATTAATGCTGATACATCTTTAAATATTCCTGACTTTAGAAGTAGTGAAAATACTTTTGATTTACTTTGTCAAACATCTGGTCGAAGTGGAAGAAGCAAAAATCAAGGAAAAGTAATTATTCAAACATTCAATAAAGATCATTATGCTATTAAATACTCAAAAGAACATGATTATATAGGTTTTTTCAAAAAAGAAATGGATATTAGAAGAAAATTAAAGTATCCACCATACTACTTTCTTTGCTATTTGAAAATAAGTGGTAAAGATGACAATTACATTTTAAATGAAGCAAACAAAATTAAAAGATCTTTAGAAAGAAATTTATCTTCAACAATTATTCTAGGACCAAGTCCTGCAACAGTATTTAAAATAAATAATATTTATCGTTATGGTATTATTATGAAATATAAGAATAGTAAAGATTTATATGATGTTTTAAAAAGAATTATGAATCACTATCAAAGTAATAATAAAGTAGTTATTGATATAGATTTTAATCCTATTCATTTTTAGAGAGAATTATGATATAATTCTTTCTTTTTTTTATTAATTATTATATAATTATAGTGATAATGGAGGCTTGGATATGAAAAAGAAGTTCTTTAATGAAAATATAGATAATAATTCAACTGAAGATATTTATAATTTTGAAAAAGGGATATCTTCTAACGTTTCCGGTGAACAACATAGTGAATATTCTGATCATATTTATGTAGGAGAAAGCAAAAATAAAGAACAATTATATGATCGTAATAATCCAATTGTAAAAACAATTTTAATAGTTTTAGGCTTATTTATTTTAATTGGAAGCTTGTATTATGTTTTAACAGGTCTTGGTGTTATTTAAATAAAGGTGGTGAGGTAAATGCTTGATACCATTTTCAAAAAAGATAGCGTTAAGAAATTTTTTAATGACTTGGTTAATGGAACTGTTTATAAAAAGAAAGATATTCCTTATACTATAAGTGATGAAAAAATGGATGTTACTTATTATGCTATTTTAATGGGATTAGATGCTATTATCAAATACGAAATTATAATTGAAAAAGAAGATTTTTTTGATAGCTATTTACAAGAGGTTCAATTATTACTTAGAAAAGTAGATAATCATAATGAGTTAAAAACAGGTATTAATAAACTAATAGTTAATTATTGTCAAAAACTACTTAATCTAAAAAATATTACAACTTATGAAAATAAAGAAATTATTTTAAAACATGTTTATAATAAATATATTGTTAATGGTTATTTTTATCATAGTTTTCCATCTATATTTTTAGATGAAGTTAATAGTAATGGTTTAGCTGTTAGTAATTATAATTATGAAATTAATTCTGTAAAAGAAGTTAATAAAATATTTGAAAAGTATAATATTAAGAATGTTTTTTCAAAAGATTTAAATGCAGAGTCTCCCCTTTTAACTCTAACAGATTCTCCATTTATGGCAAGTTATTATGCATATCACTGTCCTTATTTTTTAAATGAGTTAGCAGTCGATTTATTACCAAAAGATAATAATTATGAAATAGATGCTTTCTTTTTAAAAGATTATAAGAAGTGTCGTAAAAACTTAAGCTTTTATTTAAGAAAAAGTGATATTCTACTTAATGATAATTTAAAGATTTTAGATTTTTTTGATAAAGAATGGAACTTATTTAAAGTAGAAAATTTAAAACCAGTTGTATGTTTTATAAAAAGAAGTGTAGTAGGAAATAATAATTTGAATGATTTTTATAAAATAATGGATAATATAGATAAAGATGATTTAATTGTTAGTGTTAATAAAATTTTAGAAACAAGGTTTAATAATGAAGTAGTAAAAAAGGATATTTCAAGATTATCATTTGAAATAGTATCTTTACCAACCTTAAAAGAATTAGGTTTCAATTTACAAAAAGAAGAAATTGTTGAAAATAGTTTTATAGAAGATGAACAAATAGAGGTATTAACAGAAGACAAATCTGATAATTCAAATAACAATTTAGTTAATTATGATTTCATAAATAATTATGGTAATATCACTATAGTAGCACTTATTGGGGTACTTTTGATAACAATAGGTGTAACAGTTATGATTATCATGTTAGGAAGGTGATTTTTTTGAAAATTGTATTTATGGGAACACCAGATTTTGCAGTACCAATTTTAGAGGGGTTAATTAAAAATTATGAAGTTGTTTTAGTTGTTAGTCAACCTGATAAAAAAGTAGGAAGAAAACAAATTCTTACTCCAACTCCTGTAAAAAGTAAGGCTTTGGAATATGGAATCAGTGTATTTCAACCAGTGAATATAAAAGAAGATTACCAAAGAATAATAGATGCTAAACCTGATATTATTATTACTTGTGCATATGGTCAAATTATTCCTAAAAGTCTTTTAGATTATCCAGAATATGGTTGCATTAATGTTCATGCCTCACTTCTTCCAAAACTAAGGGGAGGAGCACCAATTCATAAGGCTATAATAGATGACTATGATAAAACAGGAATTACTATTATGTATATGGATGTTAAGATGGATAGTGGAGATATTATTAGTCAGGAAGAAACGAAAATTTTGGATAGTGATAATTTAGAAATATTACATGATAGACTAAGTCTTATGGGAGTAGAACTTTTATTAAAAACGCTACCAAGTATTTTTAATAAAACAAATAAAAGGATTAAACAAAATATCAACGAAGTAACATTTGCTTACAATATAAAAAGAGAAGAAGAACATATTGATTTTAATAAAACAAGTAGGCAAGTATTTAATTTAATTAGGGGACTTAATCCAGTACCAGGGGCTAATTTTATTTTGGATAACGAGGAATTTAAAGTTTATAATAGTAGAATTGGCACTTCAAAAAATGAAACTTCTGGTAAAATTATCAATATATATAAAGATGGAATAGGTGTTTCAACATTAGATGGGGAAATTATTTTAACTGAGGTAAAACCAGCTGGTAAAAAGAGAATGTTAGTAAGAGATTATTTGAATGGTATTGATAAAAATAATTTACTTGGAAAGGTTATAAAATAGGACAATTTTATGGAAGAGAAAAATAATAATAAAAAGAAAGTTAACTTAGGTAAAACTTTTAAAGATATTTCTGGGAATCCACAAAAGAAGGCTTGGGTTATTTTGGGTGCGTATTTTATATTTTTTGCAATAATAATTTTTTCTATTAGAACCAATAACTCTAAAAATAATAATCAAGTAGAATATAACAATAATTTACCATTTAGTATTAATAAAATAATATCTAATAATTATGATTTTAAATACACAGTTGATTTTGTTGATAATAT
>JAUNMG010000049.1 GCA_030531905.1 bacterium
TCAGTAGAATCTGCTCCTAAATCAACCTATCTTTTTTTCATGCATCATATATTTTGCTAACTTCTCAAGTCCTTATATTCTAATACTATTTGAGATTTATATTATATTATCTTTCTTTCTCTTTTAAAAGATATCAAACTTTATGAAAAAAAGACATCTAATCCTCTTTTTTTGTTATAATTTAATAGAGGTGACTATTATTATGAAACCTGTCATAGGAATAATATTAAGATGTAATTATTTGAATAATAAAACGCCAATTAATTATATATCAGAATCAGTCAGAAGAACATTTACAAAAGCAGGTGGAGAAATTTATGCAATTCTACCAATTCAAGACATATGCTACAGCGATACTTCGTTTAATAACTTTCCCGAACTTACGAAAGAAGAAAAACAAATAATAGATAAAAATCTAAATATGTGTGATGGGATAGTTTTTCCAGGAGGAAAGAAATTAACACCATATGATAGATACTTATTAGAACAAGTAATAAAAAAAGATATTCCTGTTTTAGGAATATGTTTAGGAATGCAATTGATGAGCTGCTACAATGAAGAAAAAATTATTGAAAAAAATAACACAAAAATAAATCATAGGCAAAAAAACAGGTCAGAATTAACACATAAGGTAATGATAAAAGAAGATAGTAAGTTATTTTCAATCTTAGGAAAAACAGAAATAATGGTTAATAGTTTTCATGACTATCATGGTACAAAAAACAAATTTTATAAAACTGTAGCTGTAAGTGAAGACGGAATTATTGAAGCAATTGAATACCCTAATAATACTTTTAATATAGGGGTTCAATGGCATCCTGAAATTAGCTATAACTTCGATTTAAATTCTAGAAAAATAATAGATGAGTTTATAAAAGAAGCTACAAAAAAGAAAAGATAATTACCAACGATATAAATCAAATATATAGATTGATTGTATACTATTTTATAGCATTAATGCCGTTTATTTACAATATTTAATCTAACTTTCTTGTAACAATTTATATAAATATAAACTAATAATAATTTCAATAACTGCTAAAATTATTAAAATTATGATTATTATAATCATTGGATTATTAATTAAAATTATCGTAAAACTTAAACTTACAATTAATCTTATAATTTTTCTTGATAAGTCTAATGTAGTAAGCAAAGACTGTTGATGATGATTCTTTGATTTTCTTAAAACTAGATCCTGTATATAGACTTTAAACGGATCTCTTATAAACAGGATTATAATATAACCTAAACTCATAATTATAATCTTTAATTTAATTGAAGAAGTGATAAAATATCCACACCCTATTAGACAAAGTGATAGCAGTAATAAAAGAGGCAATAAAAATCCTATTTTATCATTACACTTATTATGTATCTTATTGAATGAAATATTTGAAATCACTCTTACTATTCGTGATACACATAGTATTGCACCTATTATTAATGCTGCTTTTTCGACATTAAAATTTTTTAAAAGTTCTTGTTGTATAAATAATTTACCATTTTCTTGCCCAGAATTAACTATGGGATAGAATAAACCATAAGATATTATTGCAAATATTATAGGTTTTGAATAATTTTCATTTTTAAAGATTTTTACTTTTTGTTTTTGAGTTGTAGTTTTAATACAATCATTATCTGAATAATCAATCATATTAAATGATAGTAAAAAACAAATAAAACAAGATAGTATACAACATATCATAGGTAAATAATTATTTATGTTAAACATAAAGCTCGCTATGAAAGATATTATCATTGTCACTGTTGCATATACAGTGCTTGCATTTGTTCTATATCTTATATACTCATTTTGCCTATTTTGTAATTCTAGATTATTTTTTAATATAACATTTGCCATATTTTGAAATGTAAATGAAACCTCATATAAAATTTGTCCTAGCGCTACAACAATATAATTAGTACCAAATGTTAATAAAATACTTGAAAGTAGTAATAATAATGCTCCCAATCTTACAGATTTTGTATTTCCTATTTTTTTTATTAAATTAAGCAAAGGAACTTGAAATAATATACAAACTATTAATGAAACAGATGTTAAAGAAACTATTTGTGAAGCAGTAAAATTTTTTACTATTGTTAAAAACAATGTGTTTATTGCAACCCAAAATAGCAGATCTTCAGATAAACCTGTAAACCATGGAAATAGTATATTAAATCTTTTTAAATTACGTTCATCCATATATTTTTTTCCTTTCTTAATCTTCCTTCTTCTTTTATTGTTTTAAATAATATATTAATAAGTTTAATTAGAATATCAAAATTTGAAGTCTAATTAAACATAGTTTCTCATATAATTCACATTAAAGCATCTTCATTTCCTATTAGTATAACAAAATAGAGTTAACAATAAAAGAAGAATATTTTTTATCCTTCTTTATAAAACAAACTACTTTTGTAATAATTGATAATACTTATTATTCTTTAACAGTGTTTTATTATTACCTCTTCCAACTAATCTTCCATGATCTATAACTATTATATCATCTGCTAATTTCATTAAATCTGGTTTATGAGTAATCATTAAAATAGTATGATCACGTTTTAAGTCTTTTAAAACATTCATAACATGTTTGGAAGTGTTTATATCAAGAGAAGATGTAACTTCATCAAAAAGTAAAACTTCGGATTTAGAAAGTAGAGTTCTAGCAAGAGCAATTAACTGTTTTTGCCCATTCGAGATATTTTCTGCATCGGCTATCAACTTTGTATTATAACCATCTTTTAAACCCATAATATAGTCATGTATACCAACTCTTTTGCAAGCTTCTATTTGATGTTCATGATTTGAATCAACCAAGTTAAAATTTTCTCTAATACTCATATCAAAGATAAATGGCTTTTGAGTAACTATTGAAACATTACTTGAATAAACTTCTTTGGTA
>JAUNMG010000024.1 GCA_030531905.1 bacterium
ATCTATTATTTTATCATTTCCTTTAAATGAAAAATTATTTAGATTAAACTGAATTGTTTGACTATATTCATAAACACTCTTTCCATCTTTTTCTTTTATTCCTCCTGTTTAATTATTATTAAAAAGAAATTTACTAAAGAAAGAAGAAAAAAAAGTAAACTTCTTTCTACTTATATTATTGTAGAAAGTTTCTACTTTTCCCTACCAACTTTATTTTAATTCTTCAATTTTATCTTTAGATAGTCCTGTAGACTTTAAAATAATGGATATATCCACATTACTTTGTAAAAGATTTTTTGCTATTTCAAGTGATTTATCAAGAGAACCTTTTTCTACACCTTGCTTTATTCCCTCCTTTATCCCATCATCCAATCCGTAATTGTATTCCTGTTCTCTTAGAGCTCTTTCTTTATCATATGACTCTCCAAACCCTGTATCAAAACATACTTCTTCTGCTTCTTTTATATATTCATTCATAATATTATCTTCACCTAACTTTTCTAGTTTGGATATATTTTGTTCTACTAAAGCATATAAGTATTTTTCTCTTTCATCCAAACTTTCTATGCTTTTAGTATAACATTTTTTCATTAAGTTAGGTACATATATTTGGACAAATATTATTTTATTATTTAATCTTAATCCATCATCATTTTGTATTCCATATATATCTATTATTTTATCATTTTCTTTAAATGAAAAATTATTTAGATTAAACTGAATTGTTTGACTATATTCATAGACACTCCTTCCATCTTTATCTTTTATTCCTCCTCTGACAATTTTTTCTGAATATTGTTTATAAGCATATTCTACATTACGTTCCATCACTTCGATATTATAATTATTATTCACTTCTATTCCTAGTATAGTCTTACCAAATCTAGCCACATAATCACATCTAGTTCCTTTATCATACTCTTTTTCATTTGATGATACATTCTTACTTAATCTTATATTTTTTAATAAATCTTCATAACTCACATCTACAAAATAAGATAAAAATTTAGCTGAATATTTTATTCTATTTTCATTTTGAAACATAGCAGAAAACATTGTATCTGAAAGAATACTTATTTTCTCACCTCTAGTTATCTTTCTTTTCAATTCAACAATATTTTCGCGTGTCACGCCAAGCTCATATAAAGATTTATGATTATCCTCCTTTAGTTTTATTAAATTATCTTGATTCATTTATACCTCCTGTTTAATTATTATTTAAAAGAAATTTACTAAAGAAAGAAAAAAAGAAAAGTAAACTTCTTTCTACTTATATTATTGTAGAAAGAGCCTACTTTTCCTTAACAAATTTATTTCAATTCTTCAATTTTCTCTTTAGATAAATTAGTTAATTCAGAGATTAATTCTATATCCATATTTTTTTCTAACATAGACTTAGCTATTTCAAGTGTCCTTTGATTCCATCCTTCTTTTTTTGCTATATGCTTTGCTCTATCTAACTCTCCTTCTTTGATTCTTCTTTCTTCTTCTACTGGATCATATATTCTTTCTGGTATAGCATCATCATAATTCATTTCTTCCACTATCCTCTCTATTTCTTTTTTTATCTCTTCTTCTAGTGGAATATGTTCTAATTCTTCTTCTATTTTTTTCTTTCTTGTACACATCATAAGTGCTGATATTCCACATAATATTTGATAATTCTTTGAATATTTATTTCTGTTCTCACTATACCATAATTTACTTAGTTCATCAACATTTATATGTACTATTTTTATATCTTCTGTTAAGATATTTCCATACTTATTTCTTAGATAATATTCATCTATTAAACTTCTATTTGTCTTATCTACGTACCCTCTATTAAAGTTATATTGAATTGTCTGTAATAATTTATTATAGTTTTCTTTTTCTTTTAATCCTAAACTATGAAAATTTGATAAATAATATACATTTCTTGATATCGTTATACTTGATATATATTTTGTATTATTCATTTCTAAATTAACTTTTAATTTATCATAAGGCTCTTCTAAATCAACAATAAAGACTACATCTCTATCAGATGATTTCTCTTCTACTCTTTTTAGATTATTTTTGGTATTTTTAAATACTATTTTTTCTTTACTAATTGATATGGAATATTTAATAAGATACTAAAATTTTTTTATTTATAAATTATTTAAATTATTGTACATCGATTTTTGCAAATTAATTTATACAGCTTTTTACTCTTATGGGTAAGATAAAGATGAATAAAACAATATAAATATTTTTTACCTTATATAAGAACTATTTTGAATCATTCTAATCAAATATTTTTAACTATTAAAAATAATTTTAATGAATTTTATCATCAATTTTATTTATTTTTTGTTGCAATGTTTCTAATTCCTTAATATTTTTATTATTCTTTAATACTTCCATTTGATTTCTTGCAGATTCATTTAATTGAACTAATCTATCTGATTGTTTTATATTCATTTTAATTAATTCTGCATTAGTATTTTCTAAATTATTTAAAATAATTAAGTGAAGTAAATCAGTATAATCTCTTATATTTCCTTTTTTTGCTAGTTCTAAATTTTTTTCTCTCCATTCTTTAGCAGTCATACCAAATAGTGCTACATTTAATACATCAGCTTCCTCAGCATATACAAATCTTTTTTGTTCTTCTGTTAGTGTAGGAACTATATAATTTTTAACTGCATCTGTATGAACTACATAATTTACTTTTGATAAAATTCTATTAGCACGCCATTCTAATTTCTGTTTATATGCTTCATTTTTCTTTAACCTTTCAAATTCTTTTATTAAATAAAGTTTAAATTCTGGACTTAACCAACTAGCAAATTCAAACGCTATATCAGGATGAGCAAATGTTCCACCGTCATATCTTCCAGATTTTGAAACAATTCCAATTGCATTAGTTTCTTTAATCCATTTTTGTGGAGACATTTTAAATTTATTACTGCCTGCTTCGTTTTTAAAGGTGGCGAATTCGCCCCCTTTAAAATTTTTGTTATTCATACTTTCCCATAGTCCTAAATAAGAAATAACTTCTTTATTTCTCATCCAATATCTAATTGGAAGTCTTGGTTCTTCTGCATCAGCATATCTTGCTAAGTCAGTTAAAGATATATAATTAACATCATTAACTATCATAACTCTAATTTTATTATTATTTACATTCATTTCAGTCTTTATTAAATCTTTTGACATATTTTACTCCTTTCTAAGTTAGGCTGACTAATTTGTAAATTTCCTTTAAATAAAAAAATATTATTAAAAGAAATTTACTAAAGAAGAAAAAAAGAAAAGTAAACTTCTTTCTACCTATATTATTGTAGAAAGAGCCTACTTTTCCTTTAATATTTTATTTTTTCTTCGAATTTTTATGCAATTCGGAAAGCTGGAAAAATACCTCTTGTATCATCAGCAGAATAAAAGCTCCGTGATCCCATATGGCTTGACAGGAAAAAGTAATATGTATTATTAGCATAAGCCGAACGCAACCAAAATGAAGTATTTGATTCATTGTATTGTTTGATTACTCCACTATAATTTGATGTTGTTATTTCTTTATTCTTATAATACTCTAGTTGTCTTGTTTCCGTCTCTGCTGTATCATATTTTACTTCGTATACAGTATCCTTTTTACCATATATTTCTTTTGTTGAAAATAAATATAGCTTATCACTTGATGTGAAGTTTGCCTCGTTTGATGTTTCTCCATGGCCCGATATTACTATTGTTGTTGCAATTACTTTTTGTAAATCACTTGGTAGAGCGTTATATACAGTGCCATTTACATAAGTTCGCATCGCACTTGCTGGCCATCCTCCCACATTAATGTTAGTTGTATTCATTTTCTGTTTTGAAATAATATCTGCAAACTTTACTACAAATCCGCAGGCTGTTTCACTTATCTATCCATTTGTACATTCTGAAGTATTAACAATTCTTAGCATATGTGTTCCTAAATCTCCCACATCTACTATTTTAGTATCTCCAATTTTATAAGGATAGGATTTAAGCCTTACTTTACCCGCAATAGTACTCCATGAATCTTTTGAAAAACCAGAAAGTTTTGCTATACAATCATAGCCATCAGGGTACTTTTTTTCACCTCTTGTTCTCTTTTGATTGTTGTTTTTTTCGTATTCTTTGTATGCCTCATCAAGTTCTTTTTGCTTTTTATCTTGTTCTAATTTATCAATATAGTAAAATAAAACTATAAGTATTCCTGCAAATGCTAATATTAATAATGTATAAAATTCTTGCATTTTTATTACCTCTTTCAAATTATTCTATTTTCCCGACTTAAGCCAACCAATATCGGCGTATATTCTAAGCCGATATCTGCTACTATTTCAATAGCAAATGGGAGGTGTTATAAATGTTATTCAAAGAAGCAGTAAGCCAAAGAATATACGATTTATGTGACAAGTATGATTATACTCCTAATAAATTTGCATAATTATCTGCTGTTAATCCATCTACTTTAAGAGTAATGTTAACAAATAAAGTGAATAATCCTAGTTCTTATATTATTTATAAAATATGTAAAACACTTAAAATCAAACTAAAAGACTTCTACGATTCAGACTTATTTAATAAAAATAATTTAGATGATTAAAGACTATTCGTTTGAATAGCCTTTTTTATTACCCATTTAAAGCACCAGACATAATCCTATATTTAGGCTCATTATTCCATATTTGTAATAATTCATCAAAATTTTTATCTGGGTCTAACATTAAAGTTGCTAGTTTATCAAGTTCTCTATATTCTTCCTCTGCTAATTCAAATTTCTTGTCTTGTATATACTTTGGCAAGTGTAAGAATATTATTTCATCATTCATCAAAGAATGGAAATCATAAAACAATCCTCTTAATGACGCTTTGAGTCCTAATGTTTCAGGATCAGAAGCATAATATATTTCTTCTGTTTTATATTTGTTATTTCTCATACCTAAATAAGCCTCTGCTCCAAATATAAACTTATCTCTTGGTATATCATTTAAGTCAAATCCCATTTTGTGGTCTGAACAATGTGCATCTGCGTCAACTAACACCCATCTATCTTTTGTTTCATCAAAATATTCAGTAATCCAATGGTCATAAGACACTCCATCATATTTTATATATGGGGCAAATCCACTTCTTGTTCCTGCAGAATAACCTTTTGCTTTTAATGTTGCACTCAATAAAATTGCTTCTCCTCTACAAGTAACGTGTATTTTATCCTCGGCTTTTCTATTTTTACTATAATTATTGTCTTTTCTTAATAATTCACTAATCATACTTATTGCAGTAGGAAATAAATCGTCTTCATAGTCTAATCTAGTGATAGGAACTTTTGTCATATCTCCCCAAAAACATTTATTTTGTTTTCTTATATTTAGATTATTAAGAGCCACTGGATGAATAATTTGCATTCTTTGTAATATACATAATTCATCAATATTACTAGTTAAATTTTTACAAAAATCTTTATATAATCCTAAATCTGTATACAAACTTGTTTGTTTATAAAAATCTAATATCTTTTTTTTCATTTTAATACCACTCCATTACTTCTTCTATTTTCTATTTCCTTATTTAACTCCATTTTATATTTCCTTTCCAATTTATTAAATACATATATATTATAAATAAAAGCCAACAAAAAAGATAAACAAAATAGAAATCAATTTTGCTTATCTTTTATAGGAATATATATATAACAATTATCATTTTCATACAATTCAATTTCAGGTTTATCTAGTATTTCATAATTGGTTGATTTTAGCCATCTACTATATATAAAATCATAAACCTTTACAATATCTTTTTGCTTTTCATTTCCAACCTCAAAAACTGCATATTTACCTTTATTTATAATTATTATTTCAGTATTGTCAAGTTTCAATTCACTGCCAACATAATACTCGTATTTATTATCATCACAAATAGATATTCCATACATTCCAACTTTATTAAACATATCACAAATGCCGTTACATTCTATCTTGTTATATAGTTCTCTTATTTTAAATAATAAATCATCGTGAGTTGTAGCACTTACTCCATAACAATATAACTTTTTTTCTTGAACTTCTTTTATCTCATAATTTAATTTATCATATATATTGTTATAATTATGGAATTCAATAATTGGAAATAGTCTGTAATTTTTTAAATTATTTCTACACTCAGTTGGAGTCATATTAAAGTATTGCTTAAATGCTCTTGAAAATGACATAGATGAATCATAATTATACTTAATTGCTAAATCAATTATTTTTATATTTGTTGTTTTTAATTCTTCAAAGGCTTTGCTCAACCTTCTTTTTCTAATATACTCTGATATGGACATATTAGTTAAAAACACAAAAATTCTTTGTAAGTTATACTCAGATATGCCAACTATTTTTGCCAGTTCTTTATACTCAATATTTTCAGTTAAGTGTTCTTCAACATATTTTATCATTTGATTTAAATATTCAAAGTTCATAACATTAACCTCCTATTTTTGACATATCTTTATATATTCTTCAAATATCCTATTCATATTTTCATCAATTTTATATAAACTTTCTGAATGAAATCTTACTCCAATATAAATTTTTTGTTTTTTGCTTCTACAACATCTGCATACTCATCTTCACACAATCCAACTTTATCTAATAATGGACATTTATCAATAGTTCTTTTATGTCTTGAATTCACCATAATTTCTTCTTTATTAACTGTATCATAAAATCTTGATGTTGTATCAATATGTATTGAATGAACATAGTCTTCACTAGGTTTATTATGTTTTTCTGGATTAGATATTTTATATGTAGTACCATCTAATCATCTAACAATACTACTTTGACCTGCACAAATTCCTAAACAAAGTATATCCCTATCATAGCAATATTTTGCAATTCAATTCTCAAAGGCTTTGTTTGTGCTACCACTTTGTAATATAATTCCATCACATAATTTAATTTGTTCCTTTTCTATATTTTCCTCAATATTTTTCCAATCATCACTAGTATATAATATTTCATCATTTGGAGATAGTATTCCTATACCAATAGCACCATTGTCAAATATTGCTTGTTTTACTTCACAGCTAATTAAAGTATTTGTTCTGATTTTGTCGGATTTAATATGTTTTCCTTCAATTCCAATTATTACTATTCCTATTATTATTCCCATAAACAATTTATAGTTATTTTTTAGATGTTTTACTATTCCTCCCTCTAGTAACTCCACCTACTTTTATCTTATATTTCTATTATAATTGAATATCACTCAGATATCAATATTTTTAAGAAAAGAACTTAATCATTTACTTTGTAATAGTAAACTTAAAATAAACAAAAAAGAAGAATATTACATTCTTTATAAATTAATTATTAATAATTCAATAGCATTACTACTATCAACTTTACCTGTCTTAATAGAATAATCTAAATCAAATAGTTTATTAAAGAAAATTTTAATATCATTATAAGAATAACTATATATATACTCACTTAATTTTTTTACTTGATAACTTGATTTCAAATTCAAATTCTGTTGAATTTGGCTAACATTCAAATTTTTCTCTTTTAATACTTTTATTTGAGAAACCAATTTCATTTGACTAGCCATAAGTCCGATAATAGAGTTAGCATCTATTTGATAAACTTTTAAATCATTATATAGTTTTAAAGCCTGTTTTTTATCTTTACTCATGATTGCCTTAGCAAGTGAAAATAATATTTCATTACTGTCACCAAGTTTCTTAACAACCAAATTAGTAATATCTTCTCTTCCAATTTCTTTAGTATCAATCTTATACATCATTAGTTTTTCACATTCACTATTTAGTTTTGTAATATCATTATTACAAAGTTCAGCTAAATAAGATAAATCCATATTACTTATCTTATAATCATCAAAGATATTTTTGGCAAAACTAACTGGATTAGTTTCTAGTTTTTGATATTCTAATGTCTTAAGTGACTTTAACTTTTTTGAGAATGTTTTAGCATCCATCTTATCACTTGTCATGATAAGCAAATTGTCACTACTTGGATTTTCTAGATATTTTATTAAATGTTTTTTCTCGTTTTCTAGAGCTAGAGAAGATAATATATTCTTAATAATAATTACCTTCTTTGAGCTAAGAAAAGAATATGTATCTAAGTCTTCTAAAGCATTAGCTAGAGCTACTTCCTCTAAATCATAAGTAGCTCTATATTCACCTTGAAATTTTTCTTTTTCAACGATACTATCTATTTTATTTTCTAAAAGTAGATGATCACTTGACTCTAATAAATAATTAAGCATTTTCTAGCTCACTTTTAACAAGTTCATAAATTTCATCTAGTTTTTCGATATTCTTACCAGCACCTGATGCGAAAGTCTTACTTCCTCCACCATTACCAGCTGATAAGATTGCAGCTTGTTTAACAACTCTACCAGAGTCAACTAGGCAGTTACTTCTTGAAATAAAGTTAACTTTGTCACCACTTACATTTATAAATAGAATAAATCCTTCATTCATTTCATTAATAAGTGTATCTGCTACTGACTTTAATAAATTAATATCTTTATTTTCTGTTTTCATAAATAAAAGTTTTTTATTATTTATTTCTTTAATATTATCTTTATATTCATCTAAGTTAGATAGCGTTTTCTTTTCTTTTTTATCATTATATTCTTTCATTAAGGCTTTAACTTCACCTTGAATATATGCTAGTTCATTTCTATTAAAGATAATATCTTTATATGATGTTGGTTTTGAGTTATCTATATCAACATTAAATTCTAAGTCTATTCCTTCTTTTTTAGCTGTTGCGATTACTTCTTTTGCTTTGATAAGTAGTTTTATCATTTCATCGTTATAAGGTTTAATTTCTTCAAATAAAGTTTGATCTATTTTAGATGCTGTACAAGCTTCAATTCTGTAAGTATTACTTCCCTTTGATTCAATATTGTAAATTGCAAACTTATTAATATCTCTTGTATTACTAATATGAGTACCACCACATAATTCTTTAGATTCACCCATTTTAACAACACGAACCATATCACCATATTTTTCAGAAAATAGTGCCATTGCTCCGACTTGTTTAGCTTTATCTATTGGCATAATCTCAGTTGAAACAATATTTCCTTTAGCTATTTCACCATTTACATAGTCTTCTACTTCTACTACCATATCGTTATTTATTTTTACAGGAGAAGTAAAATCAAATCTTAATTTATCACTATCGACATAACTACCTGCTTGTTTAATATCTTTAGAAACTACTTTTTGTAATGCTAGTTGTAATAAATGAACTCCTGAGTGATTTGCTTCTATTTTCTTACGACGATCTTTATCAATTACAATCTCACAATCATCATTTACTGAAATAACTCCATCAAGTAATCTTACTTTATGAATATGTTGACCATTAGGAGCTTTGAAAACATCTACAACACGAGCTTTAAAGTTTTTACCAATAATCATACCAGTATCACTAACTTGTCCTCCAGACTCTGCATAAAAACAAGTTCTTTTTAAAGCAATGTAACCATCATGATCAAGCTTCTTTTCTAAACTATCTTTAGAAAAAATTGCTAAAACATTACTTTTTAAGCGATAAATTCCATATACAAATTTAGATTCTTTAGTAAAGTCTAATAATACTTGTTTTTGAGAAGCCATGGCTGATTTTGATTTAGCATTTTTCTTAGCAAGTTCTTTTTGAGAAGCCATATATTTATCAAATTCTTCTTTTGAAGTTGTGTATCCTGCTTCTTCTAAATATTCTAAAGTAAGTTCAAATGGAAATCCATATGTGTCATACAACTTAAATGTATCTTCACCACTAATTACTTTATCACTTGCTTTTTCCATTACTTCTTTCAATCTTTTTTCTCCAGCATCTAAGGTTTTAAAGAATAATTTTTCTTCTTCTAAAACTGTTGCTTCAACAAAGGGACGATTATTTACTAAAGTAGGATAAGATTCTTTCATTATATCAACAACATCAGATACTAATTTATACATAAATGGTTCATTTAGATTAAGATTTTTACCCATTCTAATACTACGTCTTAAAAGTCTTCTTAAAACATAACCCCTACCTGTATTTTCAAAGCTTGCACCATCTGATAAAGCAAAGACAATCGCACGAATATGGTCTGCTATTACTTTGAATTCTTTTTGTGAATCATATAAAGTACTAGTTAATTCTTCAATATGTCTTATTATAGGAGTAAATAAGTCTGTATCAAAATTACTATCAACATTTTGGAAGATACAACACCATCTTTCAAGACCTGCTCCTGTATCTATATTCTTATGAGGTAATTCTTTATAATTTTTTCTTTGTACTCCTGGTTTTGAATTAAACTGAGAAAAAACATTATTCCAAATTTCAACGTAACGTTCTTGTTCTTCATCATTTTTAAATTTTTCTAAAGCAGTATGATCAGGATCATATTTTTCTCCACGGTCAAAGAAAAGTTCTGAATCAGGTCCGCATGGTCCTTCACCTATTTCCCAGAAATTTTCTTCTAACTTTATAATATGATCTTCAATAAATCCTACTGATACCCACTTATCATAAGCTTCTTTATCTTCTGGATATACTGTAACATATAATAAATTTTTATCTATGTTAAACCATTCTTCTCCTGTTAATAATTCAAAAGCAAAAGATATAGCTTCATCTTTAAAATAATCCCCTATAGAGAAATTTCCCATCATTTCAAAGAATGTTTGATGACGTTTTGTAACTCCAACATTTTCTATATCATTAGTACGAATACATTTTTGAATACTAACAATTCTTTTAACATCAGGTACTATTGTTCCATCAAAATATTTCTTTAAAGGAGTAACACCAGCATTAATCCATAATAAGCTATCATCATCAATAGGAATTAATGGAGCTGATTCATATACTTTATGGCCCTTTTCCTTAAAGAATTTTAACCACATATTTCTTATTTCATTACTTGTCATGTACTTCATATTACTACTCTCCTTTTTCAATACTTTCTAAGATTTCTTCTAATCTTTTATAATAATCTTCAACACTACCATTATTTAGTAGATAATAATCTGCTATAGAAATTGGTCCACCTTTAGCAAGATTTTCAATTTCAGCTATATCACGAGCTTCTATTTTTTCTCTATTTAGAGGACGTATTTTTCTTTGACCAACTCTTTCATAGCGAATATTTTTATCTGCAACAATAGAAATTAGTTTTAATTTATCACCAAATTTTTCTTTTAAGACAACATATTCATCCCATGAATAAAGTCCATCCAGAACTGTATCTTTCCTACTACTAACTTCTTCTATTCTTGGAAGTAATATTTTAGCCATTGCTGACATTCCATATTCTTCTCTTAAACTCTCACGAACTAGTTTTTCATTTTCGGGATTAACTTCAAGTCCACGTTTTTTAACTTCTTCTAAGACTACTCCACCAAAGTAAATCTTTTCAAAACCTTTTTCTTCTAGATAATCGGAAGCTACACTCTTACCACTTCCACTCATTCCTACTATCGCTATTAACTTTTTCATAAATAAATCCTCTCTTTCTATACAAATAAAAGACCAACAATAGGAGGACATAAAGTCCGGTACCATCCTATCTTGGTCTTAATTAGATAAAGGTCTCCCTTTAAAACTAAAAAGTAGCTTTCATAAAATAGTTTATACTAAATTTCCACCAACATTAGTTCTCTTTAATAAACATCATTTATTACTTTTCTTTTATCATCGTTTTAATTATCTTTAATCTTTTGAATAAGTTCAACTCGCTCATCAATAAACATTAATATAACTTTAATTGTTGCGATAACTGGTGTTGCAATAATCATACCTATAATACCAAAGAAATGTTCAAAAATCAATAACCCAAGCATAATTGTTACAGGATGTAATTTCATTGCATGTCCCATTATTAACGGTTGATAGAAATTATTTTCTAAAAGTTGAACTACAACTATAGCAATTATACAACAAATACCTGTAAATGGCGACATTGTAAAACCAACAAGTACCGCTGGAATTGCTCCAATATAAGGTCCAAAGTATGGAATAATATCAGTAACTGCACAAAATAAAGCAAAGATAAGTGGTGCCTCAAGTCCTGCTAGTGTAAGACAAATACTTTGAGTAACAAATACAAGTGTCATTACTATAAGTACACCCATCACATACTCTCTTAAGGAATGATTAATTCTATTACCTAAATCTTTTAAATCATCATGATATTTTTTAGGAGCAATCTCAAGGATTCTTTTATTAACTTTATCAAAGTCATATAGCATATAAAAACCTATCATTAATCCTAAGATAACATTCATCCCTCCACTAATTATACCCTTACCAATAGAAAGTAATGTATTTGGTAAATTAGTAGTTAAATTAGTGCCAATTGACTCTAATGTTGCAAAAATCTGTTGCTTAACACTTGTAACATCTATATCTGTACCAGAACTAAATGAATTAAGAGTTGATGAAACAAAGTCCTTTGACTCTGTTAAAAAGTTTGGAATTGCTTTAATAAAATCTTTAATTTGATCTACAAATGATGGTACCATCAAAAATATTAATAATGATAGTAATCCAATAAAAATAACATAAACAATAATACAAGAAACAATTCTAGGTATTTTCTTTTTCTGTAAAAAATCAACTAAAGGATCAAATAACCAAGCAATAATAAGGCCTATAAATACCGGTGATATTACTACTAAAAAATCTTTTACAATTCCAAATACGTTTAAAGTTCTAAGTATATATATAATTAATACTATTAAAGATATAATTATAACTGCAAATCCTATTGATAAAATCTTCTTACCAAGAAGAATAAGTTCATTTAATGATTCTACATCTAGTTCATTAGATTTCTTTTTTCTAAACATATAACCATCCTCCTAGAAAATATTATAGCATACTAATTAATTTTTTCCTATTTAAAATATATTTTTTAATTAAAAAAGATAGAATCATTAAAAATTTCTATCCTTATATATTTTTAATTCTTTTTCACTTTAATGAAACTGTTTGGTTCATTATAAGTTCCATCTTCGTTATACTTTTTACTTACTCCACACCCTCCAAAGTAAGAATTATTTCTTAAATCTGGACTACTATTATTAATGGTATGAATAATATCTTTTTCAAACACATCTGATAGCTTTCCAACAGACTTTTTTCCCATTACAATACTAACACCGCACTCATACTGAAGTCTAGCATCAGGTCCATAAATTTTTTCAATTTCATTTGCAATTTTATCTGTTTCTTCATAGATATCATTTGCTTTTCTCATTCCCATACTATAAAAATCAATTTCTTCATTTTTTTCCATAATTCACATACTCCTAATTGTTTTTCTTGATACTATAATACTCTATATCACTTACAATTTCAAGCAACTCCTAGTATTTTATTCATAAATAAGTTATAATGTAGTTGGTGATACTATGTACGTTATAGATAAAAATGTATCTAATGAAATTATTATTAAAAATTCAAGATTTATTACTTTTTTATTCAAAGTTGAAACCAAAAACGAAATTGAAGATAAATTAGAATCAATAAAGAAAAACCATCCTAAAGCAACTCATTATTGCTACGCATATATTACAAATAAATTTAAAAAATCAAGTGATGATGGAGAACCGGGTGGAACTGCGGGAATTCCTATTTTAAATGTTTTAGAAAAAGAAAAATTAACTAATATTTTAGCTATTGTTGTAAGATACTTTGGTGGTATAAAACTAGGTGCTGGTGGCTTAGTTAGAGCATACTCAAAAAGTATTACTGAGGCTCTTTCAAAAACAAATTATATTTCATTAGTAAATGGATATTTAATAGAATTAACATTTGATTATAAGAATCAAAAAAATATTGACTACATATTAAAAGATTCTATTATCAAAGAACAAAATTTTAAAGAAAAAATATTTTATAAAGTATTAATAAAAAAAGAACTCTTAGAAAGTTTGAGTCCCTATAATCCAAATATTATCAATGAAAGTTTAATAGAAAAATATGATTGATTAACTTTATTTTAAATAATCATCATATTTTTCTTTTTTTGCAATTACCTTAAGTTTTTTCAAAGCTTTAACTTCGTCTCTTCTAATAGTTTCTCTTCCTACATTTAAAATTTCACCAATTTTTTTACGAGTCATTTCATTATCTGTGTAAAAACCATATCTATATAGAAGAATTTCTTTTTCTCTTTTAGTCAACACATCAGAATCAAGTAAATTTCTAACATCTTCAGTCATATATTTTTTCATTAATGTATCTTCTATCAAATTATCATCAGCTATTAAATCAAGAAGTTTTGTTTCTTCATCTTGTTTTATTTTTTCGTCTAAACTACTAGTAGGTTTAGTTAAAATACCTATAAAGTTAGTTTTTGAAATATTCCAACCTAGTTCTTTTGCTACATCAGTATCTGTTATTTCTCTTTTTAAAGTCTTATTTAACTTTTCTTTTGTATCCTTATATTCCTTTATTTGAGGATATATATGTCCTGGTATTTTCACCGATTCATTTTGCTTCAAGTAAGATATAATCTCTTTTTGTATCCAATAAATAGCATAAGCTGAAAATTTAAATTCTTTTTCTTCGTCAAATCTTTCAATAGCAAGTAACACCCCAATACATCCTTCTTGAGTTAAGTCCTGTAATAATTCTTTATCAACTGTATAATGTTTTGCGACACTAATAACTAACCCTAAATTACGTTCAATGAATTTTTGTTTTAGTTTTTTATTTTCTTCTCCTGTAGTATTTTTTATATTTAATAAAAATTCTTTTTCTTCTTCTTTTGTTAATACTCTATATTTATCTTTCATAAGCATTACACCCCTAATCAATTAGGCATATTATACTACAAAACACCTTATTTTTCAATATATTTTATTATTCAGAAAGAAATGATAAATCGTTCTGTTTTTCTAAAGTAACAGTATCTTTATTTGTCATAAAGCAAAGATCTTTATACTTACAATAACAACAAGATAAATTAGAATTATCCATCACTTTAGGATCAATTCTAAAATCTGCATCCAAGATAGAATCAACTGCTTCATTAATTTTCTTATCTGTATAAGTTAAGATGTTATCAAATTCTTCATCATTAAGAACCTTTGCATAGGAAGAAAATGATGAATCCTTATTTAATTTCATACTTTTGATAAGTTCACTCTTCTCATAAGTTTTATCAAAATCGCTTAATACTTCTAAATCTGCTGTCGAATATCCTTGTAATTTTAAATTTTCAAGTCTCATTTCTTCTAAAGTTTTTGAAGAAGAAAAGCTATTATTTGAATTTAAAACTTTTTGTAAATATATACCAGCAATTCTTGGATTTGTAAATAATCCTGATTTATTAACTAAATATAAATATATAGGTAACTGCATACTTAAACCATATTTTAAGTTATTAATATTTGTCGTAATACTTCCCGTTTTATAATCAATTATACTAACTAAATTATTGTGATACATTATTTTATCTATTTTACCAGTTAAGATTGTATCTATTTGTTTATCTAATTTAACATTGACTTCTTTTTCATATAATTTATCTTTAAAATTTGTTAGTAAATCCTGATCCTTAATTATTTTAATATCTTCTATTAAATCTTCTTTTAAATTATTCAAGAAAAATCTTTCTTTTAAACTCAAAGTTTGTTTTTCTAAATAAGAATCCCATTCCCTATCTAAATTAAATAATGGATTATCCATAACTGAGAAAATATAATGAAATAAATTACCAATAACAGTTGAAAAATTTGATTTATATGGATCTATTTTCAAAATATACTTTATATAATATTGAAACTTACATAGATAAAAACTATTTAGTGAAGTATAACTTACTTTTAGATATGAATTTAAGTATTCATAAAGCTCTTCCTTCTTAACATTCTTATATTTGTTGTCATATGTATTATATGGAATCACATAATGACTATATAACTTCTTTAGATAATCATCTATTTCATTATACTTATAATAATTATCTAATTTTTCACCAAGTAATAACTTATTATATAAATTACTATTAGTAGTATCTATTTTATAATCTATAACTTCTAGATTTAATTCATCTATTAAACTTGATTTTAGATATTCACTAAAACTACTTTTATCTTTATATGACAAAATGCAATTTTTAGTATTTGAAATTATACTAATAACACGTTCTTTTTCTTTTTTATTTTTTATATAGGAAGGCATTAATCCAACAGTTAGTTTTAACTTATCGGATAAATAGTCCTCATCTTTATATATCTTAGGTAATACATCTTGATTTAAACCTACAATAAATAAATAGTTATCATCATCTACTAAAGGAATATCAGAGGCCACATTAACAGCGTTATCATATCTAATAGAGCTTAGTTTAGTATTTTTTAAAGCATCAACTAAAAACTCTTGATAATTTGGACTATCTTCAACATCTTTTAATGAATTTATCACATCAACTAATTTTTTAACTATAGGATTAATAAACCCCGGTAATTCTTTTGTTTCTAAATATTTTTTAACAATACTAGTTCCATATAAATTTTCAGCTAAATTAATATTAAGTGGAATATTATAATAAGAAAATAATTTATACATCAGAAAACTATATTCACTATCTACATTAGAAATAATTATCTTATTTAGTGGTACACCTTTATCTGTTAAAGATAAGATATTTTCTATCACAAATATGATTTCTTCTTCTAAGCTACTACAATGATACACAGGGATGTTTATGTCTTTCGGTTCTAAATTAATAATTTTATTATTTTTGAAAATTTCTTCTTCATACGGTTCAAGTAAAAAATAATTATATATTAAAATATTCTTATTTTTAATATAATTTCTGAATAAGAGATTGAACTGTAAATAATTATTTTTTATTAAGTCTTTCTTTATATTTTGAAGATTAATTAGTTTAGAATCACTATATTCTTTATCTATATCTATAAAATATAAATTATTGATAATTATTTTTGATGTTGAAAGATTATAATGATATTTGGAAATTAAATAATCAAGTGTTTTATTGTCATACGAAAAAAAGTAAGATTTTCTAAACTCTTCTAAAGAAATAAATTTTATTGGTAATAAATTATCTGAATACTTTTTTAAAATGTATTTTTTTGTTTTACTAGGAGTAATTAATAATGTATCTTCATTAATACTAAGTTCTAAATTCATAATCATCACCTTTAAATATTATATCATATAGAATGTTCATTTGAAAAAAGAAAAAACAAGATTTTCACCTTGTCCTTTTACTTATTATTCTGCTACTTTTGTTTCTACTACAGTTTGTTTTTTGTAACTACCACAATGTTTACAAACTCTGTGTGGTTTAATCATTTCTCCACATGTAGGGCATTTAGTCATACCTGGAGCTACCATAGCTTTGTGTGCTTGTCTAGTTCTTTTTCTAGTTTTAGAAACTTTACGAAATGGAACTGCAAACATTTGAATATCTAATCTCATCATCTTTATCACTCCTTTTTATCAAAGTTTTCTAACAATTCACTAAATGGATTATGTTCAAGTGAGTTTTCTTCTTCACTAACTAATTTCCATCCATCCCCATGAAATTCACTGAGATTCGTAACCTTAGTAAATTTTAAGGGAACCTCTAGTACAATATTTTCCCACAAAAACTCGAATAAATCAAGTGTATTTTGATTGTTTTTCAAGTTTTCATCTAAAATATCATTATATTCTATACTAAATGGGTATAAAACCTCTTCAAGTGAAATATCATCTGCTAAAACCATATTACCACTTATAACTACATCTGCATATAAATTATCTTCAGGATCATAATAAAGTTTTCCCTCTACTTTAATATTGTCTAATTTTTTAACACTGCTGTTTTCAAAATAATTACTTGGAATATCTACAACTTCATTTAATTTATATGAATCATTAAAATTTAAATCTATCTGCATTCACATCACCATCTAGATTATACTATGAAACATCAAAAAAGTAAATTAATAGAATTCAAAACATAGCAATATTTTTATGTAGTTATGTCTTTTTTGCTAATCACTTTTACTTTAATTTTATTCATCACATCTTCATAATTCTGGTTATTTAAATTATATCTAGATTTTATTTTATCTTCATAATTAACATCGCCATTTTCTATTAAGTGACTCATATAATTAACTATTTTTTGTTCATTATCATCCAAATCAATATCATTTAACATGTCCATACTTTCAACATTTTGATAATCATATTCTTCTTCTCCATTTATATTATCAACTAGTTTTGTTGTTTTAAAGTCAATGTAGTGATATAAAGATTTGGTGCAATAAGAGGAAAGCACACCAAATAATAAATTATAATTAGAATCAAAAGAATAAAAGATATCACCACATTTTTCCATAATTATATCTAAAGTAAAACCTTGTAATTCATCTTGCATATAATTAACATCAAGCTTTTTTGCAAAATTCTTTGAAACTGTTGAACATATTTTTAGAATATTATCTTTATTTTTTTCTAATTGTTCTTTAGTACATGGATAGTTTCTACCTAACCACAATAATTTACCATTATTTAAATTTAACACATACTGTTTTTTTAATTCATCATTTCTAGTTCTAAATATATCTAAAATTCTATAAATATCAATATTTAAGTCAGAACAAATCTTTTCTATTTCTTCTTTTGTATAAAATTTATTCATATCATATTTTAATTTAAAATACTTTTTCAAGTTATTATCATCATCTGAGAAATTTTTATATACTATTAACTTTTCAATATTCTCATATTTATCATACAATATTACATACAATTTATTTTTTTCTATTCTTTTGATATCTATATTTTCTTGTTTTAATAGTTTTATTATTTTTTCTATTTCTTCTGCTTTTCCAAGAGCTAACACACTTAGACATTCACGAACATCTATATTTTCCTCTTTTAATAGTTTTATTATTTTTTCTATTTCTTCGGCTTTTCCATAAGCTAACACAGTTAAGCATTCATGAACATCTATATTTTCCTCTTTTAATAGTTTTATTATTTTTTCTATTTCTTTTGCTTTTCCTCGTGCTAACACAGTTAAGCATTCACGAACATCTATATTTTCCTCTTTTAATAGTTTTATTATTTTTTCTATTTCTTCGGCTTTTCCTTGTGCTAAC
>JAUNMG010000050.1 GCA_030531905.1 bacterium
TTTTAAATACTAATAATAGTGATTTAGCAGATAATGCTATTCATGATATTACAGGATATGATGGAAAAATTTATATAGCAACCAATAACGGTGTTTGTATGATAGATTCAAGTTCTGGAAAATTAGATAATTTTACTGAATATTACACTACAAAAGATGGGCTTCCAGATAATAAAATTCGCTGTGTCAAATTAGATAGCAATAAAAATCTATGGATAGGCACAGCAAAAGGTCTTGCACTTTTAAATACAAAAACAAAAAAAATTGAAAATTTAAACTATATCTTAGAAGATGCCAATATACCTAACGCGTTCATAAAAACAATTTATGAAGATTCCGCTGGTGAAATTTACATTGGTGGTTTTTCAGAAGAAGGTTTGGTAAGATACAATCCCAAAACTAAATCTGTAAGAATATATAAACACGATGAATCTAAAAACTCTATAAGCAACGATAGTATTAGATATATAACAGAAGACTCTAAAAACAATCTTTTTATTGGAACTAGTTATGGTTTAAATATCTTAGATAAAAATAGAGAAAAATTCACTAGTTATACAAATAAAGATGGATTAGCGAATAATACTGTTTATTGTGTACTATTAGATGATGAAGATAATGCATGGTTAAGTACTAATTATGGATTATCAAAGTTTAATACATCTAGTAAAATTTTTGAAAACTTTACTACTTGCGATGGTATACAATCAAATGAATTTAATGGACAATCTGCATTTAAAGATATTGATGGTTTATTATACTTTGGTGGAGCGAGAGGTCTTAATATTTTCAATCCAAAAGAAATTAAGACAACATCTTTTGTCCCATCTATTATATTTGATAGGCTAAAAGTTAAGGGATTAGATTCCCCTATTTTAAAAAATAACAAATTTAAATATGAAAGTAATAATATTGAAATTAGTTATTTTATAAATGACTATAAAAATACTAAGGCAGTTAATTACTACTACAAATTAGATGGTTTAAATGGTATAAATGAAGATTGGAATTTAATTACTAATAATAGTATATTCTTTGCATATTTAAAACCAGGCAATTATACATTTAAAATAAAAGCTCGTAGCTACAATGGAGTATTTAGCAAGGAGAAAAAAATAAACTTTGAAATACAACCTCCGTTTTGGAGATCCAAGATAGCTTTATTTATATACGTATTAATTATACTTACTTATATTTACTTGAGTATTAATAAAGTCAAACGTTTAGATAAATTAGTTTACAATAAAACAAAAGAATTACATCATCAAATGGATGAAAATAAAAGGTTATATGAAAAAGTACTTGAGCTAGAAGTTAATAAGAATTATTATCTAATTAATCTATCACACGAGCTAAGAACTCCTTTGAATGTTTTAAATAGTATCAGTCAAGTATTTAAAAACTCTATCGATAGTCACAAAACTATTCCCTATGACAAACTAACTAATTATTCAGAAATAATAGAGCGAAATTGTAATCGACTTCTAGGACTAATAAATAATATTATTGATAATAGCAAACTTCAAAATAATGATTATATTCTAAATAAAGAGTATCAAGATATCGTATACATTGTTGAAGAAGCAGTACTATCCATGAAAAACTTTGTTGAAGAAAAGGGAATTGAACTAATTATAGATACTGATACCGAAGAAAAAGAGATATATTGTGATAAGATAGAAATAGAAAGATGTATTATTAATTTAGTTAGTAATGCAGCCAAACATACTAACCCTGGCGGTTCTATTGAAGTCTTTATTTATGACTTAAATGACAAAGTAAAAATAGTTGTTAAAGATACTGGAATAGGTATTAGTAAGGAAAATCAAAAACACATATTTGATAGATTCAATCAAGTTGTAGATAAAAATTCAGAAAGGAAAGGTGGCAGTGGGTTAGGTTTAACAATAGTAAAACAATTAATCGAATTGCATGACGGTAATATATCACTCAAAAGTAAATTAGGTGTAGGAAGTGAGTTTACAATAGTTCTTCCTAGAGACTAAATTTAATATCATTACTATATATGAAAATTTAAAAATCTCAATCCTATCAAAATATGTTTGGATTGAGATTTTTAATTATATAAAATACAATATATTGCCCTCTACATTTTTAGGCATTAATTCTCTATGTGAATATATTGAACTTAAATCTGCATAGTGAGTTGTTATTGGAAGTCTTGATTTCATTATACTTCCTATATGCATAAAACTTAATTTATATATATCTTTTACGATATCGTCCATATTTTGGTTTCCATACACTTTTTTAATTCTAAGTGGTCTTGCCATTCCCATATTTTCGCTTGGATTTGTAGTTATTAAGTATGCCTCATTTTCTTTTTTTAAACACATTCCTATTTCTGTTATCCATTTTTTATTTTCTTTATCTCTATGATTGTAATTTTCATCGCTTTTTTCGAGCATAGCCATCCTTCGATTTATATTTTTAGTCACTTCAACATAATCAAATTTTATTTCCAGTGAATTTGTAATCTCTTTAAGTAAATTCAAATCTTCTCTATTAATTCCATCTCTGTGAAATACTATATGCTCTAGTTTTTTATTATATGTATTTTCATACGCCTGCTTAGATTCAAAAATTATATCTTTAAGAAGATCTATTTGTATTTTTTCACCACTTTGATGAGATGATACTGTTTTACTTTTTAGTACTCTTCCATCTTTTCCTATAACTTGTATAAGCCCTGCTGTACTCATATTATTTTCTCTGCATACATCTAGTCCAATATAACAATCTGCACTTAGACCTTTTTCCAAAACCCATGGCTGAATCCCGCTTTTACAGTATATTCCCAACAGTATATTTAAAAATAT
>JAUNMG010000025.1:0-14295 GCA_030531905.1 bacterium
AAAAGAAAAATATAGATGATCAAAATAAAAAGTATACACTATATATAAAAGCAATTTGTGTATTTGGCGGAGTAGATATTAAATAGGAGAAAAATAATGGAAAATGTAATAGAAGTTAAAAATTTAACAAAAGAATATAAAAATTTAAAAGCCATAGATAATTTATCATTTAATGTTTATGAAGGAGAAATATTAGGCCTATTAGGTCCCAATGGAAGTGGTAAATCTACAACTATTAACTGTATACTTTCTCTTTTAAATTATCAAAGTGGCAATATCAAAATATTTTCCAAAAAGATGGAACCTAATTCCTATGATATAAAAAAAGATATTGGAGTTATTTTCCAAGATGTAGCTGTTTTTAATGAATTAACGGTATATGAAAATATTGATTATTTTTGTGGATTATATATAAAAGATAAGATTTTAAGAAAAGAATATGTCTTTGATGCAATAAAGTTAGTAGGATTAGAGGATTTTGTAAAATTTTATCCTAAACAATTATCAGGTGGTCTTTTAAGAAGACTTAATATAGCTTGTGGAATAGCTCATAAGCCAAGACTGATTTTTTTAGATGAACCTACAGTTGCGGTAGATCCTCAAAGTAGAAATAATATTTTAGATGGAATAAAGCAGCTTCGTGATAATGGTGCAACTATCATTTATACAACTCATTATATGGAAGAAGTAGAACTACTTTGCGATAGAATAATTATCTTAGATAAAGGAAAGATTATTGCTGAAGGTAGTAGTGATGAATTAAAAAAGAATGCCACTACTGTCGAAAAGATAACTGTTGAGTTAACATCAATTACAAAAGAAATTATTGATAAAATAGAAACACTTAAAAATATAGATGATGTCTATATAAACGATAATATAGTGGTAATTACATACAAAAAAGATGCAAATAACTTAGAAAAACTTATAGATTTACTAAAAGATAATAATGTTTCATATAATAGTATATTTTCAGAAAGACCTACATTAAATGATGTTTTCTTAGAGTTAACAGGGAAGGATTTAAGAGACTGATGTTTTTTCATAATTTTAGATATAGTTTAAAAATATTAACTAGAAATAGAACACTACTTTTTTGGACTTTTATATTTCCAATTCTTTTAGGAACATTTTTTTATTTAGCTTTTAGTGATATTGAAAAAAATGAAACTTTAGATGTGATTAATATAGCAATAATTCCTAATGATAGTTATAAAAATAATAAAATATATAATGAAGCATTTAAAAAATTAAGTGATAAGAAAAATAAGGATAGATTGTTTAATATTAAATATATTGATGAGACAAGAGCTAAGAAATTACTTAATAAAAAGAAAATAACTGGATATTTAAATTTTGAAGATGAAGATATTAAAATAACGGTTTTAACAAGTGGTATTAATGAGACAATATTAAGATATGTAATAGATGAGGTTAAGAGCGAAGAAACAATTATTAATACTTTAGTTAAAAATGAGGCTATGAATGACATAAAAAAAGGTAATTATAACATTGATTATAACAAGATATATATGAATGCTAATAAATTATTAAATAGCGATGACATAAAAATAAAAGATATTTCTAATAATAATTTGAGTTATACCATGATAGAATATTATACTTTGATTGCCATGGCAGCTCTATATGGAAGTATTATATCTATGTTTATTACTAATTACTATTTAGCTAATATGAATAGTATTGGTAAAAGAGTATCCATATCAAAAATAAGTAAGTTTAAACTGTTATTTAGTGGATTACTTTCTAGTTATATTATCCAAGTATTTGGACTTTTATTATTGTTTTTATATACTATATTTGTATTGAAGGTTGATTATGGAACAAACTTTAATTTAGTTATGCTTCTTTCATTAGTATCAGTTTTAGCAGGACTTTCTCTAGGTGTTGCGGTATCAGTTTTAATAAAAAAGAATGATAATGCTAAAACAGGTATCTTAATTGGTATTACAATGCTTGGCTGTTTCTTATCTGGAATGATGGGAATAACTATGAAATATATTGTTGATAAGAATATTCCTATTTTAAACTTAATTAATCCTGCTAGTATGATAACAGATGGTTTTTATGCTCTTTATTATTATAATACTTTAGATAGATATTATTTTGACATTATAAGTTTAGTTTTGTTTTCTGCTATTATGTTAGTTATATCAATTAAAAGTTTGAGGAGGCAAAAGTATGACAGTATTTAAGACTTTTTTCAAAGTAGTTAAAGCCTATAGAGGAACAATAATTTTTTATACAATATTACTTATTGTTTTTGGTGGAATGAACTTTCAAACTAATGATAATAGTATGACATTTACTAATACTAAACCAGATATTGCTATTGTAAATAAAGATAGTGACAATCCTATTACCAATAATCTAATTAAGTACTTAAAAAAGAATGCTAAAATAATAAAATTAGATGATAGTGAATCAAAAAGAAATGATGCCTTATTTTATAGAGATGTTAACTATATAATCTATATTCCAAAAAATTATGGAAAAACTATCTCAGAAGGTAAAAAGGTAGAACTAAGTATTAAGAAAACACCTGACTATAATGCTTACCTTGCTTATATTATGTTAAAAAGATATTTAAAGGTACAAAATATTTATACTAAGACAAATACTGATGAAAGAGAAATAATTAAAAATATAAATAATAGTCTAGATAATAATACAAAAGTTAAAGTTATGTCTAAATTAAATACAACTGAACTATCTAATATGAATTCTTATTTTAATTTTGCAAGTTATAGTATTATGGCAATAGTTATTTTTATCGTTTGTTTAGTATTATCAGGTTTTCATGAAGAAAGTATTATAAAAAGAACTATTATTAGTAGTATGGATTATAAAAGATATAATAGATTAATTTTAATATCAGGTATTATCTATACCATTATAACTTGGTTAGTATTTACTATTTTAGGATTTTTCTTACTTAAAGAAACACTTTTCAGCTTAAGAGGATTAATATATTTATTTAATTCGTTACTATTTACAATGTGCTCTTTAACTATTGCTCTTTTAGTTAGTTCTTTACTAAATAATAAAAATGCAGTTAATGGAATAGTTAATGTAATTGCACTTGGTTCTTCATTCTTATGTGGGGCATTTGTTCCTTCTAGTTTCTTGCCAAAAAGCGTTCTTAACTTTTCTAAAATATTACCAACTTACTGGTATATCAATACAAATGATACTTTAGCTAAACTAGAAATTATTAATTTAAATAGTCTTAGAAATGTTTTCAGTAATATGATTATTATTCTTATATTCATTTTAGTATTTATAATTCTTAATAATATAATCACTAAGTATAAAAGAAAAATAGGGTAGTAATAGTTTACACTACTAGACATCTGTCTATTTAAAATCTAAAAGATGTTTGTTATAATAAAAATATAAATAAGAATTGAAAAAATATTTTCTTATTTAGTGTATGGGGAGATGTAGTTATGGAAGAAGAAATTAAAATAAATGCTCAGTCATCAATAAGACTAACAGATCAAGAAACAGTAATTTATTTAGATCCATATTTAATAGATGAGGAAGTAAATGATGCTGACTATATTTTTATAACTCATGATCATTATGATCATTTATCAATAGAAGATATTAACAAGGTAATAAAGGAAAGTACAATTATAATTATTTCTGAATCTTGTTCTAAAAGTTTAGAAGAATTTAATAATCAAATAGTTAAAGTAAAACCAAACAACAAATATCTAGTTGGAAATTTAAACTTTCAGACAGTAGCGTCTTATAATACAAATAAGCTATATCATCCAGAAAAAAATGAATGGGTAGGATATTTAATAGATTTTAATAATAAAAGGTATTTTATAACAGGAGATACTGATATCAATAAAGAAAATAAACAAATTAAATGTGATGTTTTATTACTTCCTGTAGGTGGAGTTTATACAATGGATTATAATGAAGCCGCAACACTAACTAATTTAATAAAACCAAAACTTGCAATACCAACACATTATCAAACTGTCGTTGGTACAAAAATTGATGCTATTAACTACACAAATTTATTAGACAAAGATATAGAATCTAAAATATTATATTAGTAGGGAGAAAAAAGAAGTAATGGAAAGTGAGTTTAAAATAGTAGATAATGTTCTAATATCATATAATGGTAATTCTAAAAAAATAATTATTCCTGATGGAGTTATAAAAATAGATAATGGAGTTTTTAAAGAAAAAGAAATAGAAGAAGTAATTATACCTAATACAGTTGTAGAAATTGGAGATTTTGCATTTGGTAATAATAAATTGACTCAAATAATTATTCCAGAAAGTGTAGAAAAAATAGGAGACTTTGCTTTTTATGAAAATAAAATAAAGTATGTTTATATAAATGAAGGATTAAAGAAAATAGGAAATTATGCTTTTTGTAGTAATCAAATAGTTCAATTAACTCTTCCTGATTCTTTAGAAGAAATTGGGAAAAATGCTTTTAATATGAACAAGTTAAAAAAATTAATAATTCCAGAAAATATAAAAGTTATAAAAGAAAATGCTTTTAGTATTAACAGTTTAGAGTCAGTTATCTTTTCTAAAAAGACAGAAACAATTGAGAAAGAGGCATTTAAATATAATCAAATCTCTTCTTGTATTATACCAGATGGTGTTAGTATAGCTGAAGACTCATTTGATTTATCGGCTAAACAAAAAATTAAAAAATAACTTACATAAATGATAATAAATATGTTATAATCTAGTTTGTCGTGCCTCTAGTATTAACTAGAGTAAGTCCAGATAATATATTTATTATCTTTTTGTTTGGAAAAAAAGGAGTGATTTAATGTGCAAAAAGAAGAAAATATTTTAGGTACAGCAAAAATTAGTAAACTTATAAAAAAGTTTTCTATTCCTTGTATTATTTCCTTAGTTGTTAATTCTTTATACAACATAGTTGACCAGATTTTTATTGGTTGGGGTGTAGGATATTTAGGTAATGGAGCGACTAATGTTGTTTTTCCACTTACTATGATTTGCTTAGCTTTTAGTTTAATGTTTGGTGATGGAGCTAGTGCCTATTTAAGTTTAAAATTAGGTGAAAAGAAAAAGAAAGAAGCTGCAGAAGGAATTATTAATGGATTTTTATTATCTATTATAATTTCAATTCTTTTCTTAATAGGAAGTTCTTTATTTTTAAAAGACTTAATCTATTTATTTGGTTGTACTAAACCGTTAGAAAAATTTGCTTTAGAATATGGTGGCATAATTGTTTTAGGTTTACCATTTATGATGATTGGTACAACTCTAAATTCAATTATAAGAGCTGATTCATCTCCAGATTACGCAATGAAGACAATGATTTTAGGAGCAGTTTTAAATATTATTTTAGATCCAATCTTTATCTTTGTTTTCAAAATGGGAGTAAGGGGTGCTGCTATTGCAACTGTTATTTCTCAATTTGTTACCTTTATACTTAATGTTTTATATTTAAGAAAAATAAAATCTGTAAAGATTAATAAAAAAGATTTTAAATTAAATAAAAATGTATCTTTAAAGGTATCAGCTCTTGGAATATCAAGTTTTATAACTCAAATTAGTATTGTACTAGTAATAGCTTGTGAAAATAATTTATTAAGTAAATACGGAGCAAGTTCTAAATATGGTAGTGAAATTCCAATTACTGTTTTAGGAATTGTTATGAAAATAAATCAAATTCTAAATAGTATTATCATAGGAATAGCTGCAGGTTCTCAACCTATTATTGGTTATAACTATGGAGCAGCTAAATATGAAAGAGTAAAGGAAACTTTAAAGAAAGTTCTAACTCTAAGTATTATGGTCGGAACAATTGGCTTTATCTTATTCCAAGCTATACCAGATAAGTTAATAATGATTTTTGGTTCAGGTAATAAACTTTATATGGATTTTGCTAAATATGCCTTTAGAGTATACTTAATGTTATGTATCGTTAATGGTATTCAAATATCATCTGGAATCTTTTTTCAAGCAATTGGAAAAAGTGTTAAGAGTGCAATTCTTTCATTATCAAGGCAAATCTTATTCTTAATTCCAGCAATGATTATTTTAGGAAAAATTTATGGAGTAGAAGGAATATTATATGCTGGACCATTCGCAGATTTATTAGCATTCATTATTTCTACTATTTTATTAATATTTGAAGTTAAACATTTAAACTCTTCAAGTAAAATAGAAAATAAAGAAGAAGTAGTAGAAAAGAAATCAAGTCTATTAAGAGATAACGTTGTAATAACAATATCTCGTGAATATGGTAGTGGTGGAAGATATATTGCTAAAATTCTTAGTGAAAGCTTAGGTATAAAACTATACGATAAAGAATTTATAAATGAACTTTCTAAAGAAACTGGCTTAGATGCAAATTATATTGAAGCAAGAGAACAAAAAAGAACTAGCTTAGATAACTTTAATAATGGATATTATTACTCACTTAATAATGCTGATGAATTATTTATAAAAGAGTCTAACCTAATAAAAAAACTCGCTAGTAAATCATCTTGTATTATAGTAGGACGTTGTGCTGACTTTGTTTTAAAAGATAATAAGAATTTAATTAAAATCTTTATTTATAGTGATATGGATAGTAAAATTAATAGAGCAGTAAAATATTACAAAATCAAAAAGAATGATGCTAAAAAACAAATAGAAAAAGTTAATAAACTAAGAGCAAGTCATTACAAGTACTATACAGGAAGAGAATGGAATAATCCAGCTAACTATGATTTGTGTCTTAATAGTGATAGTATTGGTGTTGAAAAATGTGCTGAAGTCATTAAAGAATATATACTAAATGTAAAAAGATAGAAGAAATTTTATCTTTTTTTGATATAATTTAGGTGGTGATAAAATGGTTTTAAATGTAAGTGGAAGATGTGATATAGTTGCCTTTTTTTCTAACTGGTTTATGTCTAGGTATAAAGAAGGATATGTTGATGTAAGAAATCCATTTTATAAAAAATTAGTAAGTAGAATTTATTTTGATGATGTTGATTTGATAGTATTTTGTACTAAGAATCCAACTCCTATTTTAGATAAAATTAAAGATATTAAAATTCCAATTATCTTTCATGTTACAATTACTCCATATCAAAATGATATTGAAAAAAATGTTTATAATAAAAGTATCGTAATTGAATCAGTTAAGAAACTATCCAAAATTATTGGTAAAGAAAACTTATATATTAGATATGATCCTATATTTTTAAGTGATAAGTATAATTTAGATTATCATGTAAAAGCATTTGATAGATTATGTGATTTACTGGACGGTTATACTTCTCATATTATAATTTCATTTATTGATGATTATAAAAATGTTAAGGCTAATTTAAAAGTATTAAAGTTAAGAGATTTTACTGATAATGACTATAAAGTTATTGGAGAGGAATTTTCTTCAATTGCAAAGCTTCATAATATGACAGTTCAAACATGCTTTGAAGAACATAACTTAATAGAATATGGATTTATCAAGAAAGATTGTGTTGATTTTAATTTAGCTTTTAAGAAGACTAATAAAACAAGTTTTAAGAAATGGAAAGCTAGAGGTTGTAATTGTGTTGAGATGGTTGATATTGGTGTCTATAACTCTTGTAAACATTATTGTAAATATTGTTATGCCAACTATGATGAGAAAAAAGTAGAAGAAAACTTTAATAATCATTATGAAGATTCATCTTTATTAGTAGGAAGAATTGAAAAAGACGATATTATAAAGATAAGGAGAAATTAAAAAAACTATCAAGTAGATAGTTTTATCCTAAAGCAATATCCATCATCATCATTATTACAAATCCTATTAATGTACAAAAGGCCATAAAGTCTTTTTTCTTATTTGTTTGGCTTTCTGGAATTAACTCTTCAACAACAACATAAATCATAGCTCCTGCAGCAAAAGCAAGTAAATAAGGAAGAAGTAATCTAACTTTAATTACTAATATTGCTCCAACAATACTTGAAATTGGTTCCACAATTCCACTTAACATTCCGAAAAAGAATGATTTTTTTCGAGATAATCCTTCACGTCTTAATGGAAGTGATACACTCATACCTTCAGGAAAATTTTGAAGACCAATACCAAAGGCTAACATTAAAGCAGAAGAAAGTGTTGCTCCTTCTAAATTATAGGCTAAAGAGCCAAAAGCAACTCCAATAGCTAATCCTTCTGGAATATTATGAATTGTAATAGAAAAGATTAACATTAAACATCTTTTAAAACTAGATTTGCTACTAAAATTTTTTTTACTCTGTAATTTATCAAATATCTTATCTCCTGTAAACAGTAATATTGCCCCTAACATTACTCCAATTGCTGCTACTATATAACCAGTTAATTGTAAATTTTCAGCCATTTCAATAGCAGGAGATAAAAGTGAAAAAAATGAAGCAGCAATCATAACTCCAGCTGCAAATCCAAGCATAGCATCCATTATAGTTTTATTAACTTTCTTAAAAAAGAAAACAACTGCAGCTCCTAATGTAGTAATAAGCCATGTAAATAAAGCAGCAAATAAAGCCATAGTAGGATAATTAAGTCTTGAAAAAAAATCTAACATATAAACCTCCAAGTCTAAATTATTTTATGAATAAATAATAATTTTGTATAGGCATAATAATTAATTTTTTTCAATGTGCTGTATATAAAAATTAGATTCAAAACAATATGGCTGATTGTTACAATTATATGTAGTTCTAAGGAAGATGTAATTTATTTGAAACAATATTGTAATAAAATAATAAATTAGTCAAAGGTATACAAGTTCACATACGTTCACCATTGACTAATAAAGAGGTTTTTCTATATAATTCTATAGTTAAAATCCCGTTAGTAAAAAAGGAGACTTTAAGTAAATAATTTATTAAACTATTAGGTTGTAGGCGTTATATTAATGAATTAAATAAGGATAGATATATCTGTAGAAAAATTAAAAGACAAGGAAAAGAGGACTCTTTCTACAATAATATAGGTAGAAAGAAGTTTATTTTTCTTTTTTTAGTAAGCCTAACTTAGGAAGGAGTAAAATATGTCAAAAAAACTAGTAAAAACGGAAATTAATGTTATAGATAATAAAATAGGAATAATGAAAATTGGAGATGTAGATTATATATCACTTACTGATTTAGCAAAATATCAAAATCAAGAAGATCCATCAGGTGTAATTAGAAATTGGATGTCTAATAGAAATTCATTTGATTATTATGGTTTGTGGGAACAAATAAACAACGAAAATTTTAATTCCGTGGAATTTCACGTAATTAAAACTGAAGAAGCCCCATACAATAGATTTACTATGACTCCAAAGAGATGGAAAGATAAATTCAATGCAATCGGAATTGTTCCAAGTGCAGGAAAATATAGTGTTGGAACATTTGCCCATCCTGATATAGCGTTTGAATTTGCTAGTTGGTTAAGTCCAGAATTTAAACTTTATTTAATAAAAGAATTTGAAAGGTTAAAGAAAAATGAAGCATATAAACAGAAATTAGAATGGCGTGCTAATAGAATTTTATCAAAAGTAAATTATGTAGTTCATACAGATGCAGTTAAAAATTATATAGTTCCTACACTAACAGAAGAACAAAAAAGATTTGTATATGCTGAGGAAGCTGATGTATTAAATGTAGCACTATTTGGTATGACTGCTAAAGAATGGAGAGAAAAAAATTTAGAACTAGCAAAAAAAGGAAATATAAGAGATTATACTGATTTACTTCACTTAATTATTTTAAATAATTTAGAAAATACTAATGCAGAATTAATCAAAATGAATATACAACAATCAGATAGATTAGTTCAATTAAATGAATCTGCAAAAAATCAAATGGAAGTATTAAAGAATAATAAAAGTATTAAAGAATTAGAAGTATTGCAAGAAAAGATAAATGAAAACAATAAAGATTTGATTGAAAATAAATAGAATCTAATGAATAAAATTTCATAAGGTATTGTGAAAAAATTTACTATTTTTATCTGAATATTTAGATAATTTGAGATTTTTTATATATAAGGAAAGTGCATTTTTTTTAAAAAGCCATTGATGAACATCGGTTTGATATATGTAATAATAAGACATAAACATCAAAGTGGTGACAACAAGTATAAAGCATATAAATTCAGATTATATCCTAATACTAATCAAAAGATTCTTATCAATAAAACATTCGGATGTGTAAGATTTGTTTATATTTATTTTTTAAATGAATGTAGAAAAAAGGATATCAAAAATCATTTGATATGTGTAATGCATTAAAAAAGTATTACCAAAATTATAATAATGATATATAATAAAAATTAGTACGGTAGCGATGCTTCACGAATTCAAGCCTATGGAGAATAAAAGATATTTTATCAGTGAAGTAGGAAGCTTAGGAGGCAACGACTAAGAAAAATGAAATTTATTTCATTCATTTGTTCTTAGAAATTTGGTATAATAATTAAGGAGGCTAGAATATGGATAGGAAAAAAGAACAAGTAATAAAAATGCGAAAAGGTTTTATAGCGGCACTTGATCAAAGTGGTGGAAGTAGTGGTAAGACTTTAGCTTTATATGGAGTAGAAAAAGATAGATATAAAGATGATAAAGAAATGTTTGATTTAATTCATAAATTTAGAAAGAGAATAATGACAAGTAGTGTTTTTTCAAAAGAAGAAATTATTGGAGTAATTTTATTTCAAGAAACAATGAATAGAAAAATTGATAAAAAGTTTGTCGCTGATTATTTGTGGGATGAAAAAAATATTGTTTCTTTTCTAAAAGTAGATAAGGGTTTACTAGATGTAGAAAATGGTGTTCAATTAATGAAACCTAATCCTGAATTATTAAATATTTTAGATGAAGCTAAGGATAAAAATATCTTTGGTACAAAGATGAGATCAGTTATTCATGAAGCAAATAAAAAGGGAATAGAAGAAGTAGTAAGACAACAATTTACTTTAGCAAAAACAATTTTTGATGCAGGATTAGTTCCAATTATTGAACCTGAGGTTAATATTACAAGTCCTGATAAAGAGCAAATTGAAATTATTTTAAAAGAAGCTATTGATAAAGAACTTGAAAATCTTGATGATAGTATGAAAGTTATCTTTAAATTTAGTTTACCATCTAAAGATAATTTCTATAGTGATTATTTAACTAATCCTAAAGTATTAAAAGTAGTTGCCTTATCTGGAGGATACACAAGAAGTGAAGCTTGTGAAATACTTTCAAGAAATAATGGTTTAGTCGCAAGCTTTTCAAGAGCACTATTAGAAGGTTTAGAAGAAAAACAATCTAAAGAAGAATTTGACAACACTTTAAAAAATAATATTAGACAAATATATGAAGCATCTGTAAAATAAGAAGAGTCTTCTTCTTTTTTAGTTTTTGCAACCAATTTTATACAAAAAGATACCGATAATTGGTTTTGCCATTGATAATATTTATAATATAATTTGGGTGGAGGTGAGAAAAATGAAGTTTTGTGACAAACTAGCAAAGCAAAGAAAAAATAATAATTTTAGTCAAGAACAATTTGCAGATAAAATGAGTGTATCTCGACAAGCTGTTTCAAAATGGGAATCTGGTTCTTCAATACCAGATATGGAAAAGATAATTCAAATGTGTAAAATTCTAAATTGTAATTTAGATGATTTACTAGATGATGGAGTAATTGATTCAAAACAAAAATCTAGTCAAAATAATTTTAATAACTACTTTAGTGATTTTCTAAATTTCATTACAAGAGTTTATAATATGTTTTGGAGTATGACCTTTAAAGAAAAAATAAAATGTATTTTTGAAATGTTTATTATCTTTATAGTTTTATTCATCTTAGGTTCTATTGTTAAAGAATTATTATTTATGATTATTTTAAATCCATTTAGAAATATAGATATAATAAGAACTTTTGGTAATAATATTGTTAGTCCTTTAGTTGATATATTATTGTTAATTTTAGGAATTATAATATTTATTCATTTATTTAAAATAAGATACTTGGATTATTTTATTACAATAGAAGATAATGATGCTTTAGAAAAAAGCAGTGAAAAGGCACTTGAAGAAGAAAAAATTATAAATAATAAAAAATATGTTGTAGAACAAAAGAAAGAAAAAATAATTATCAGAGATCCAAAACATTCAACTCTACATTTTATAAATGCTTTAGGAAAAATTCTTTTGTTAATTGTAAAATTCTTTATTATACTATTTGTAATACCAGTTTTATTCTTTACTGTTGTTCTAATTGGATTAGAAGCAATTATGTTGGTATTTATTAAATATGGAATTTTATTCTTCTTTATATCAGTTACAGGTATGGGAGTATTATTAATTTGTTATCTTATAGTTTATTTTTCATATCAATTTCTATTTAATAGAAAGATAAATTTCAATAAGTCATTTGTAATCTTTGTAGCAAGCTTAGTATTAATTGGAGTAGGATCTGGCTTATCATTTATTAGTTGTATGGATTACAAAAAAGTTGATTCTCTTCCAAAATTAACAGATGTTAAAACAACAGATATAGAAATGAAAGATAATATTGTTATAAATGAAGAGTATGATACGAAATACACTATTGATAATAATGTATCAAATATAAAAATAAAAGTAACTTTGCCTAAAGATAGTTATTATTCAGTATATTCTTCTAATTCAGATAATTATACAATTTACCATATTGTATATAGTGGAATAGATTTTATCAATGCTTATAAAAATATAATTGAAGACTTAAAACATCATCAGATATCTAATTATAATGATTCTATGAAAGTAGAGATTATTACATCAGAAGAAAATTATGATATTTTAAAAGCTAATTATGATAAATATTATAAATAGGTGTTAGTTTTAAAACACCAAAAAGAAAAGAAGAGCTAATCTTCTTTTTCTTTGAAAATTTTTCTATTATTTAAAAGTCTTTGATCAGAAGGAGTGTACTGTAGTGCTAAATCAACAAAATACAAGGCATAGTCTATTTTATTTAAATGATAACAACTAATAGAAAGTAAGTCATATATTGTATTATCCCAACTAAATGTTTCATTGATATAAGTTTTTTGATGTGATTTTATAGTTAATGCTTTTAAACAGTATTTTTCAACTTGTTTATAATTTTCTAATTCAAATTCTAAAAGAGCAAGTTCAACATAACTATCACGTAAATAAGGAGCTTCCATGATTGCTTTTTTATAGTATTTTCTAGCGTTTTTATAATCTTTTAAGTTAGTATAACATCTTCCAATAAATCTTAATGAAGCACATCTTTCATCACGCCAAGTAGCAGTTTTTAGTTTTAAGTGTTTTTTTAAAGTCTTGATAGCATCATCATATTTTTGATAGTACATATACTCTCTACCAAGATAATGCATATTCCTATCATCAGTAGGATCTTCTTTAACAGACATTTCTAAAAGATTTAAATAATTACTTCGAGATTTAGAATAGTCTGGGTAATGATTAAGAATGATATTATCAATAGTAGTAGATTTTTCTATATCATTACCAATATATGATAAAACTTCATGAACAGGATGAGTCCATTTATAATCATTTCTAGTATGAATTTTTTCATTGTAAAAGCTTACGATAGGATTATTATTTTTATCAAGACTCCAATTATATGTATAATAAGCTCTTGTTAAACTTTTATTCCAATTTTCTTCTAGTATTTTTCGCCAACCCTTATTAAGAACTTCATCTAAGTCTGTACATACACAGATATCAGTATCTTCTGGTACCATTTTTAATGATTCGTTTCTTGCAACATCAAATCTCCAAGGTTTGATTATTTTTGTTTCTACATGTACATTGTTTTTTCTTAATAGTTCAATAGTGTTATCTGTAGAACCTGTGTCTAATACGTAAACTTCATCTGCTTCAGACATTGATTCACACCATTTATTTACAAATTTTTCTTCATTTTTAGCGATGGCATAAACACATACTTTATATTTTTTCATTATCCAGTACTGCCAGCAGGTCCTGTAGGTCCTTGAGGAATTGTTAAGTTTAGAACATAATCTGGTGCTGCTCCTGTTATTGTTGCAGAAGCTTGACTTCCTGGTTCACCTGTTGTTACAGTTCCAATTGATATGGTGGTTTCAGGTCCTTCTGGCCCTTCTGGTCCAGCTGGTCCTGTAGGCCCAGTTGGTCCAGTTTCTCCTTGAAGCCCTTGAAGTCCTTGAAGACCTTGAGCGCCAGTTGGTCCAGTTGGTCCAGTAGGACCAGTTTCTCCTTGAAGACCTTGAGCACCAGCAGGTCCAACAGGTCCAGTTTCTCCTTGAAGTCC
>JAUNMG010000025.1:14338-18497 GCA_030531905.1 bacterium
GTAGGTCCTGTAGGTCCAATAGGTCCAATTGGTCCTGTGGGTCCACCACTAGGCCCTGTTGGTCCAGTTGGTCCAGTAGGACCAGTTGTTCCTATAAAGTATACACGTTGTATAGGTTTAGGAGGATCTGGTCTACAGTTATGTCCAAATAATTCATTTAATTCATTATTCATTTTTATTCTCCTTTCACTATAAAGTATGCTTGAAAATAAAAATTATAAATAATATCAACCCAGTTATAAATTAACCTTTCATTATTACTAAACTGATTATGTTACACTAAATCTATCTAATAAAAATTTTATAGCAATATTTTAATTACTTGTAATTTAGATATGGTAATGCTATAATTTAGATACAAAAGGAGAATGGTTATGCTAGATGTTATAAAAGATACAGTTATTGATTCTTTAAAATTACTACCATTTTTATTTTTAACATTTTTATTAATGGAGTATTTTGAACATAAAATGAAAAATAAAAGTAAAAAGATAGTAGAAAAGGCTGGAAAGTTTGGTCCTATAATTGGTTCTTTTTTAGGTGTTATTCCTCAATGTGGTTTTTCTGTAGCGGCAACTAATCTTTATGCAACAAGAATTATAACACTTGGAACATTAATAAGTATATATTTATCAACATCAGATGAAATGTTGCCAATATTATTATCAGAAAAAGTAGAATTTAGTTTGATAGCTGAGGTTCTTTTAATCAAAATAATTGTAGGTATTATTTGTGGTTTTATAATTGATTTAGTATATAGAAAAAAAGAAAAAGTAGAGATTCGAGAATTTTGTCATGATAAACATTGTGATTGTGAACATAGTATCTTAAAATCTACATTAAAACATACTTTTGATATATTCATGTTTATATTTATAATAAGTTTTGTTCTTAATTTAGCATTTTCTTATTTAGGAGAAGAGATTATAAGTAGTATTTTGATGAAGAACAGTATCTTTGGATCATTTTTAACAAGTATTTTAGGATTAATACCAAATTGTTTCTCATCAGTTTTAATTACACAACTATATTTAAAAAATACAATATCATTTGCTTCTATGATAGGTGGTTTACTTACAGGAAGTGGTGTTGCATTACTAGTTTTATTTAGAGTTAATAAAGATAAAAAACAAAACTTTAGAATTCTTCTTCTTCTTTATTTAATAGGTGCTTTAACGGGATTATTAATAAGTGTCTTTGATATGATATTTTAAATAGACAAAAAAATCTTTTAGAACATAAAATATAATAAGTAGTAAATAGAGGTATAAAATATGAATGAAGAAGTAAAAAGAATTTTAAGAGAAAAAAATAATATTATTTCTCAAGAAGAATATCAAAGATTTTTTTCATCAGTCAATAATCCAGGTGTTTGTTGGGTAAAATATATACCTGATTGTGATAAGTTTCAAGCAACACTTACTGGAAATGAATTCTTTGAGTTTCAAGTAGAAAAAGCAAAAGTAAAAGTAAAAAAATAATTTGGAGCAAGTATATCTTGTTCTTTTTTTCTTTGAAAAATTGTGGTATAATTAGCTAGAAAATTAAAGGAGTTGAAGAAGTGTGGACTTATTTGGATATATCAAAAAATATGGTAAATATAGTTTTAAAGAGAAAAAATTTAACGAAGTTGATAACGTTATTTTATCATGTTTAACATATGTTAATTTTATAAAAATAGTATCTGATAATCATTCTTCCAAAATAACTTTAAAAGAAGCAGGTAATGCTTACTTTTCTATATATGAAGAAAAAATAAAAAAGAGAAAAGTACCAACAATTAAAAGCGGAATCTTATTACTAAAAGCTATAAAAGATACAAAAAGATTTAAAGATATATTAGTTTATAATTATAAGTATTTTGCAGATGAGTCTTCTCAGTTTGGAGCAGTTAGCTTTGATTTAGATAATAATACTACTTATATTGCTTATGAAGGAACCGATCATCTTCTTAGTGGTTGGGAAGAAGATTGTAAAATTGCATATATCTTTCCAGTAAAAGCCCAATCTCTAGCAATTTCTTATTTAAATGAATATTTATTTACTTGTAAAAAATTAATAATTGGAGGTCATTCTAAAGGAGGTCATCTAGCGATAATTGCTTCTATGTATTCTAATTATTTTGTTAGAAGAAGAATTGTAAAAATTTATAGTAATGATGGATTAGGAATAAGAAAGGAAGAATTTGAATCTAAAAGATATCAAAAAATAAAACCTAAAATTTCTAAAATAATTCCAAGTTATTCAATTGTTGGTCATTTACTTCATAGTAGTTCTTATAGAATTATCAAAACAAATAGAAAAAGTTTAAAATCTCATAATCCACTTTTCTGGGTAGTAAGGGATAATAAATTTGAACAATGTGATAATTCTAAATCATGTATAATTTTAAGAAGAACAATTTATAAGTATTTAGCAAAGTATGATTTAGATATAAAAATAAAATTTGTTGATGAATTCTTTAAGATTTGTAAAGAAAATAACATAGATACTTTTCAAGGCTTGAAAGATAATAAAAAATCACTTATAAAAGAGATTTTGGCATCAGATGAAATCGATATCAAAGAGAAAGATATGTTTAATAATATTTATACAATAGTAAAAGAAAGTTTAAAAGAGGAAAAGGAAGAGACTAAAAAATGAAAGTAGTAGTTATATCTGATATCCATGGTGTTTATAAATATTTGTCCTTATTAGAAGAAAAAAAATTAATTAAAAATTGTGATTATTTCATTGTTTTAGGAGATATATTTGGACCAGTAGAATCAAATAATTTAAAGATAAAACACCTTTTTAAGAAGTATGAAAATAAATTATTAATTACAAAAGGAAATTGTGATAATTTTACGAAGATAGATGGAATTAACTCTAAAATAGATGATATCAAATATTTAAAAATTAATTCTAAAGACTTTTATTTTACTCATGGTGATGTTTATAATTGTTATTCCAATGATACTTTTACAGATGGAGTTTTGGTTTATGGGCATGAACATAAACCTTATATTAAAAAAGATATTGACATGATATATGTTAATCCAGGGTCTATTTCACTTCCTAGAACAGAGTTTGGACCAAGCTATGGTGTTATTAATGATAATAAAATCACAATTTATGAAGTGGTTTCAAATAAAATTTTATTTACTAGTGAGTTTTAAAAATTTGTCTAAATTTGTATCTAAAAACATATATTTAAGTGGGTGAATATATGTTTTTTAATGCTTTTTTTATTCTAAAAGGAATCTTTTTAACAGGATCGTATTCTAATCAAGTCTTTCCTGATCCATTAACTAAAGAGGAAGAAGATTTATGTATAAATAAAATGAGAATGGGAGATAGTGATGCTAGAAATAAACTCATAGAACATAATTTAAGATTAGTGGCACATATTGTAAAAAAATTTGATAGTAAATATGTAGAACAAGATGACTTAATAAGTATTGGAACAATTGGTTTAATTAAAGGAGTAGATACTTTTTCTAATGATAAGGGAGTAAGAATAACAACCTATTGTGCTAGATGTATTGAAAATGAGATTTTGATGTATTTTAGAAGCAATAATAAAACTACTAAAAATATTTCAATTAATGAATCAATTGGTTATGATAAAGATGGTAATGAAATTTCTATTATGGATGTTTTAAAAGCTCCTAAACCTGATTTTATAGAAGATATAACTTTAAAAGATAATATAAAATTATTAAATGATTACATGAATATTTTAACGAAAAGAGAAAAAGAAATCTTACTTAGAAGATATGGACTTGGAGGATATGATGAACAAACGCAAAAAGTGATTGCCAAAGAGTTAAAAATATCTAGAAGCTATGTTTCAAGGATTGAAAAAAGAGCTCTTACAAAAATATTACGTGAATATATTAAAAATAATCAGACTTAGTCTTTTTCTTTTTTATTAAATAAGATAGTGATAAAATCACTATCAAAAGAAATTTCAAAGAAAGAGTGGCTTAATTGCAAAATAATTTTAATAAGAAAGTGATAAAAAATAAAACCTCTATTAAAGTTAGTAATAGGAAGTACTAAGAATAATTCATTAACAAAAAAATAAATCCTAATTAGTAGGGTTTATTTTTTGTATACTTCTTCCTCAAACCATTTTACACTATCAAAAGATCTTTCTTATTGACAAAACGAAATT
>JAUNMG010000051.1 GCA_030531905.1 bacterium
GAAAAATAGAGAATTCCTTAAGAAGAGAAGCTATAGAGCAGGGTTTAGAACAAGGAAGCTTAGCTGAAAAGCAAAATATCGCTAAAGCAATGCTTAATAAAAATATGGATATAAACTTGATAAGTGAATTAACAAGCTTATCTATAGAAGAAATAAATTCTTTAAAATAATTATTAATCAAGCAAAAATTTTGCTTGATTTTTATGTAAATTTTAAATGTAAACAAATATCAATAATCTAGAAACTTGACTATTTTTGTGATATATTTTTTAGTATAGGTGGAGAAATGCTATGACAATAGATGATAATGAACTTAATAAAGAAAAGATAATTTTAAGAAAAGTATCACATTTAGTAAGTGATACTATTATTGATTTAGAAAAAGATGTTAAAGTTAGTGAAGAAAACCTAATTGAATTTAAGAAAATAGTATGGAGTGACTCTTCAAGTTTTGATGATGGAGACATTTCACAAGCTAAAAGTCTAACTAATACAGAATCATCTAAAGTATATGAAAAAGAAAAATATCTTAAAAGATTGTTACGTATTAAAAAGAAACCTTATTTTGCTTCAATTGTATTTAAAGATACTGATGGAGAAATATTTAATATTTATATTTCTTTAACATATCTAAAAGATCATCATCTAAATAATATTTTATATGATTGGAGAAGTCCAATTTGTAGTTTATTTTATGATTATGAAACTGGTCCTTGTAAATATATTGCTCCAGGAGGAGAAATTTCTGGAGAATTACTTCGTAAAAGACAATATAAAATAGAAGATAATAAACTTTTTACAGTATTTGATAACTCCATAAATATAAATGATGAAGTCCTACAAGAGGTTTTAGCAACCTCATCTAATGAAAAAATGAAAAGTGTTGTTAATACAATTCAAGAAGAACAAAATAAAGTTATTCGTAATCTAGAAGATCATAATTTAATTGTCCAAGGGATAGCAGGATCTGGTAAGACTACAGTTGCTCTTCATCGTATAGCTTTTCTTTTATATAGAATGAAAAACTTAACTAGCAACAACATCTTAATATTTTCTCCTAATAATGTCTTTACAGAGTATATTTCTAATGTTTTACCAGAATTAGGAGAAGAAAATACTCTTCAAACTACTTTTAATGATTATTTAACCTGTTTTATAAATGAGTATAAAGAAATCGAAACATTTTCATCATTTATATCAAGATATTATACTTATCAAGAAACTAATCCTAGTTTGGTAAAGTATAAACAAAGTGATATGATTATAGGAGATTTAGATGATTATATAAATGAATATATAGAAAATGCTAAATTCATAGATGATATTGAAGAATCTAAAAATCATTTAATGACCTTAGAAGAGTTAAATGAAATGTTAACTTATAAATATGATAGATTTCCTTTATTTGAAAGATTAGATGAAATAGCTTCAAAATTATCTAGTAACTTTTATAAAGGTAGTAGTAAAAAGATAGCTACTTTTCGAAAATTAATAGATAAGGCAATTAACTTTAAAAAAGACTTCAAAGAAATATACGCTAACTTTTATAGAAGTAAGTATTGTAGAGTGTCCCTTACTGATACCGAAATAAAAAAATTTGTTAATAAAAAAGTTTTAAACTATGAAGATGCTTTACTTTTTAGTTATTTAAAGGGAAAACTTGCTGGTTTTATATATGAAGCAAATATCTATCAAGTAGTTATTGATGAAGCTCAAGATTATAATAAACTCCAATATATAATAATAGCTAATATCTTTCAAAAAGCAGAGTTTACTATCTTAGGTGATGTTAATCAAAATATTAATCCATATTATAAGTATGACTCTCTAGAAGAGTTAGAAGATATCTTTGATAATAGTACAAGGTATTTAGAATTACTTAAAACTTATAGATCATCACCAGAAATAATAAATTATACAAATAAAATTTTAAATTTGCATCATGTCAATGCAATTAGAAAAGAAACTAATCTACCAATTGTATTTAGAAAAGATTTTGATTTAAGAAAAAGTTTAGAAAGTGATATTTATAAACTAACTAAAAAATATAAGTCAGTAGCGGTTATTACAAAAGACTTAACAGAAGCAAATAAGATTTATAAAATACTAAATACTTTCTTGCCTATATCCTTAATAGAAGAATCTACTACAAAATTTAATAAAGATTTAGTAGTTGTACCTTCATATATTGCTAAGGGATTAGAATTTGATGCTGTAATAGTTTATAATAATAGAGAAAATTCTTACAGAAAAGATGAAAGAAACTTGCTTTATGTTGCTTGTACAAGAGCTCAACATGAACTTTATATTTATAATTAACTTGAAATAGTTAATAATCAGTGATAGAATATGTACTGCTTTAGGAGGAAATATCTATGTCTGATGAAGAAAAATTAATAAAATGTTATAGTGCAGCGAAATCATTAACTAGAATGACTAGTTTTTTTTCAGCAACTGGTGCTGTTGTTGAAACATACCTTACAGGTAAACCGGATTTTGTTAGTATAGGTGTATTTGGTATTTCATCAAGTGTTTTGTTACTTAATGAGCTTTTGGTCTCTAAAGTAGAACAAGAAAAAACAAGCGAGAAACCTAAAGAAAAAGTAAAGAAATAAATTATTTGAAAACAATATTTTGATAAGTTAAATAGAATATAGATAAATATAAAAATAGGATTTTTCCTATTTTTTTTTGACTTTTATAAGGGAAAAAATAATTTATCTACAAATATATATGTATAAGAATTTATAT
>JAUNMG010000026.1:0-3548 GCA_030531905.1 bacterium
AAAAAAGAAACAGGGAATATAATACCAACTATAAAAGAAATAACATGTCAGAAAGCCAAAGGCTTAAAAGAGAAGAAAATAAAAGAAGAGCAGCGGAAGATGCAATCATAATGAATATTTTAAAGAAGAATCAAGAAGCAAATGCGATAAGTATGTCGATAAAATCTAAAATAACGGATGATCAGATTGTAGAAAATAATATTCAGGAATATAATTGTGTTCCGAAAAGAAATGGAAATGGATATGTTTTGGTATTAAGAGATGAAATCAGAAGGATGAGACCAAATGATTTACCTGAACGAATTAATGCTAGTAAAGGTATTAATGTTAATATAAAAACTTATCATGAAGATAGGTAAGATATAGATTGAAAAATAAAAGGATTATATGATGGATACAAATTTATGTATCCATTGTATAATCCTTTTTTTATTTTTGGAGGTGTTTATATATGTATAGATTTTTTTCAGAAACAGAAACAGGAATAGGCATTTTAAAAAATGTGGCACAAAGCGATACAAAAATAAGAATTCATATTGATGAATTTAGAAACTAAAAATTTAACCGAGAAACAATTAATAATAGGAGCTAAAAATGGAGATGAAAGAATGCTTAATCAACTTATTAATGATAATAAAAATTATATTTATAAGATGATTAATACATTCAAAATTAGGAAACGAGATGTTGAAGAAGCTTTTAATTGTGCGATTGTTGGATTTATTGAAGCTTTATATGCATATGATTTATCTTACGATACTAAATTAATAAAATTTTCAATAGGGAAAATAAAAGGTGAGTTAGTTAATTTCATCAAATTTCAAGCTTCAATAGAACATAATAATGTTGAATGGAACATTAAGCAAGGAAATAAATTAATTTCAAAAGTAAGCTTAGATGAAATAGAGAACACAATTACAAGTTCTTTTAACATGGAAAAAAATTTAGAGGATAAAGTCCTAGTAAATCAATTAATAAGCACTCTTAGTGATTCAGAGAGAGAATTAATAAGAGATATTTATTTAAGAAATGTCCCACGAAAGAAAGTTGCTGAAAAGATAAATTTATCTAGATCAGGATTATTCTATATGGAAAAAAGAACACTGAACACATTAAGAAAGGAGGGGGATATTGAATGTTAGGATTCTTAGCAGGAGGCTCTTCAAATATAGGAAGTGATATGGGTATCCCACCAGTAAGTACAGAGCAATTAAATGGTAAATTAAATGGTATATTTGGAGAGTTTGATAAATTAATGAATGGCTCATTTTATAACCTTGTTATCATAGCATTGGCTATATGTGTAGTAGCATTAGTTATTAGTATTATTTTTCATAGAAAATTTGCTACAAAAATAGCATTGGCTATAGTAGTTATACTTCTTGCAGTGATACTTTTTGGAGCTAGATATGAGCTTACAGGATGGTTTAAAACTTTATCAAGTATGTGATAAGGAGGACAGATGTTAAAGAAAAAAGCTTATAGGAAAATAACAAATCCGAATGGGACAGAGGAGATTAAAGAAATATTCTTAATAGCAAAAAATGTTAGAATACTTGGACGAACAGTAGCACAAATTTTAGAGGCAAAACCAAATGAGGTTGTATATATAGAAGAAGAAAAAAATGAGGAAGAATTAAACGTAAGAGTTAAGAAATGTTTAGTTGTTGACTTAGTTTAGAGGTGATAAAGTGGGTGATTTACAATCACAAGTAGTAAACTTTACCAAAAACTTTATATCTGTAAATAAAGAACCTATTTATGTTATAGGTATAATCATAGCAGTTGGAGTTTTAGTGTATGCAGCAATAAGACTTATGATGACAAAGAATGCTAATGAAAGAAGTAATGTACTTCATAATATATTATACGTAGTTATAGGCTTAATTTTATTAGCCTTAATCTTTACAATAGCAGGATTGCTATTCAACTTATTTAAATAATAGAATATTGAAAGGATTGATATATATGAAAATGTTATTATGTAATTTTTTATCTGGAGGATTAGGAGATACAGCTAGTCAATTAGGGATAAAAGGAACTAATGCTGGTGATTTAGGTGGAAAAGTTCTACCAGCTATAAAATCTATTTCTACAACAGTTGGACTTTTAGTAGCAGTAGGAGCGTTAGCAGCTATAGCAGTAACAATGATAGTTTCAAAAAGACAAGATCAAAGAAGTGAATCTATGACTAGAGTTCTATGGGTTTGTATTGGTTTATTAGTTTTAGGTTTAGCAACAGCAATCGTTGGATTTGTAAGTAATTTAGTTTAATTTTAATAATAAGACTTGGAGTATTACTCCAAGTCTTATTTTATTTATGAAGAGAATATGAAAGGAAGGTTGAAATATGACAAACTATAAAATTCCTTTCGATTTATCTTATGAAGATAAGATTATTGGAGGAAAATTATCAATTAGACAGGCTCTATGGTTTGCTATACCTGTAGGATTAATCCTATTTTCTATGCAAAGAACAACTATTTTTATGACAAAATTACCGAATGGAGAAAATGTACTTAATTTTGGTTTCATTGCAGCTTTTATATTTGTAGAAGCTATTTTGATGATAATAGCATCAATTTTTAGTTTCACAAAGGTAAATGGAATATATTTAGATTCTTACTTAATGGGATTAATTAAATTTAAGTGTAGAAGAAAGATTATAAAAAATGATGAATAAAAGAATATGGAGGGGATATATTGGATATTAAAAAGAAAACCAGTACACATTATCTGGTCAATAAAAAAGAACTAAAGTCACTTAGAAGTAATAAAAAAGTTAAACTAATGGATAAAATTATAGGCATAGAGTACTTGCTTTATGACACAATAATAAAAAATAGATATGGATACTCTGTGATATTAAAAATTTCAACAACAGATGCAAATTTACTCTCTGAGGATGATATCATTCAATTTGAAAATACATTATCTAGTTTTACATTTGGATTAGATTTCCCAGTGAAATTATCTAGAAGTAATAAAAAACAAAATTTCAAAGAATATAGAGAGTTTGTAGATAAAAAATGCGTAGAGAATGATATAGATAATAAAAATTTATTAAAATATAAAGATGATTTATTTACCGAATTTAAAAGAATGGAAAAGGGAGATAGTAGTGATACTAAATCAAACTATATTTTTATTTTTTCAGATGAACGCTATGAAGAAAGAGCTATAAAACAACTAGAGGATAGAACAAATTATATTATTAGGGCTTTAAATGATATTAATTTTAGAATAGCTCCAATTAGAGGAAATGAAATAATAGAATTTTTCTTCAATCAGTTCCATAAAAATGAAGAGTTTAATATAGAAGCTTTGAGAAAATCAGGAGCATTTGATTGTTTCTTAGGATTGAAAGATGAAAATGAAATTTCAAATGCAGAAATAATGGAGAAAATAAACTTTTTAGATGAAGAAGAAGCTAAGAAGATAGAAGAAGAAAAAAGATTAGAAGCTTCTTTATCTAAAAAAGAGCTAAAAAAATATAAAAAGAAATTAGATAAAGAAAAGAAAATAAAGAAGTCAAAAGAAGAAGTAGA
>JAUNMG010000026.1:3648-17126 GCA_030531905.1 bacterium
ATAAAAAGAAATTAGATAAAGAAAAGAAAATAAAGAAGTCAAAAGAAGAAGTAGACTTAATTGAAATGGGAAAGTATACAGTATATGACGCTATAAAGCCAGATGTATTTATAGAAAAAGAGGATTACATTAAACTTGGAAGTCATAACTTTATAAGAATGTTCTCAATTCAGACTTTACCTCAAACTATGAATATAACGACATTAAATAATAAATGCATAATCGAGAATATGGAGATTGTATCTACAATTAAAAAATTGCAAGAAAGTACTCTAAGTAAAAATCTAAAAACTCAATATGCAAAAGTAATGAGTAACCTTAATATGGAACTTAAGAAAACTGGTGCCATAGATTATGATAAAAAAGAAGCAGCAAAAAATATTGATGCAATGAGACAATTAATAGAAACTAATTCAGATAAATTATTCCATACACAAAATTTTATAAAATTATGGAGTGATGATTTAGTTGATTTAGAAAATAAGACTAAATATTTAATGCAAGATATGGAGAAGTCAAATATAAAAATAAAAGTATTATTCCATGATCAGAAATCAGCATTTTTATCTACTTTACCTTTTAATAATTTTGAGTATAGAAATGATAAAAGGAATATAACTGCTGGAGGTGCTGGCTGTCTAGTACCTACTGGATGCACACATTTAAGACATAAAGAAGGTAAATATGTAGGAAGAAATATAGAAACTAATTCCCCTATAATTCTAGATAATTTCTTATGTCAAAAGAAGTGGTATAAGGAAAGTGAACTATATTCAAATCCTAATATGTATATAGTAGGTAAACCAGGTAGTGGTAAGTCAACTGCGATAAAAGTTTTATTAGGTAGGGGAATGTTACTTGGTGAATGGAATGCAGTATTTGATATGGAAAATGAATATTTAACTACTGCAAATCATTTAGGAGGACATTATATTCACATTAAGAGTGGTAAAAAAACAGGAATAAATCCTATGGAATTATCTGTAGTAGAAGATGAAAGTGGAAAAAAAGTAGTACCTCTATATGAAAAGATGGCTGAAATAACTAACTTAATAAATTCATTCGTTGCAAATTACAGAAATAATAAAGGATTAACTGGTTCTGAAATCACAGGAGTTCAAGATGCAGTAAAAAGTGTATATTCTAAAAGGAATATAACTGTAGATCCTGAAAGTCTTTATGAAAAAGATGCTAATGGTAATAAGGTAAAGAAAAGATTACCTATACTTAGCGATTTAAGAGCTGAGTTAGAAGAAGGTGATAAACCACATTTATTTGAAATAGCTGAGTTAATGAAGTTAATAACAGATGGTGGACTTATGGATATGTTTGATTGTGAGACAAGTGAAGATATATCTAATTTCTCTAAGAATAGATTCGTTGTATTTTGTCTTAAAGAATTAGATGAATTTTCTAAGTTCTTTGCAATGACAACAACATTAAGTTGGTTATGGGGAATATTTAGTGATTATAAATATAAAGGAGTACAAAAAAATACTTGGATAGACGAAGGTTGGAGATTTGCTAAGCATAAAGCTAGTTTAACTCTTATAGAAGATTTTTCACGTAGAGGAAGAAAGTATTGGACAAGTCTTTGTATAAGTACTCAATCTATAAATGAATTCTTATCAACAGAAGAAGGACAAAGTGTAATTGATTTATGCTCTACAAAAATGATTTTTAAACAAGATGCATCATTGGCCAAGAAAATTGTAAGTTTCTTTGGATTACCAAAACAAGCACAAAAAAGATTACCGAACTTTTCTAAGGGAGAATGTATCTTAAGTACTGAGTTAGGTAATATGTTGGTTCAAGTAGACTTATTTGACTGTGAACAAAGTTATGCAACAACATAGGAGGTAATACATATGAGTGCAGATTTGAAATCATTTATTTCTATATTGCAAATGATTGGAGTTATAGCGACAATAATATCTTTAGCAGTATTGTCCTATAGGGTAATGAAATATGGAGATAATGTAGATAAAAGAACTTTATTAATGGATGGTATAGGAAGAATTTTCATTGGAGTAATGATAATTGGATTATTAACCACTGTGTCTGGGTTTATTATAAAATATATAAATGATTTATATTCACATGCAGGAGTTGATGGTATAAAAAGTGCAGAACTTACCATTAAGGGAGCGCAGGCAAAGGATGATAGTAGTTTCTTATCAAGAATTATTTGCTGGATAATAGATAAAATAACTTCATTTATAAGTCCTGATGGTGTAGGAAAAGATTTCTTTGGATTGAAACCATTAAATGAATTAATAGCACCTAAAGATTACAATATATTCTCAAAAGATCAATGGAATATATTAATGTATGTATATAGAGTAACTATGTCAATTTCATTTATAGCAGTAATAGTTATGGTATTCAAAACAGGAATTGATTTTTTAAGAAGCTCTACAAATCCTAATGCATATGAAGAAGCAAAAGAAGATATATATAGATGGTTTTTTGTAGCATTAATAATTGCTGCAGGACCTATTATAACAAAAGGTATAATAGTTGTTGGAGGATGGCTTACTCAATTATTAAATGAAACATTTAAAAATAGTGGTTCGCTTAATCTTACAGGAAATATATTTAAGGATATAACTACTGGAAGTGATATAACTACAGCAATAGTAAAGCTTTATTTCGCTTATTTACAATTTAAAATAAATATAATTTTTATAATAAGAACATGGGTGTTAGCAGCATTTATAGTCTTTACTCCAATTGCTGTTTCCTTATGGGGAATTAATAAAAACGTAAATGCACTACCTGTGTGGTTAGGTGAGTTAATTACTAATGCATTTATGGGATTCTTTTATGCATTAATATTTACTATTTACACAGCATTTTTAACCTTAAACCATTCAGTATTATTTGTCTTAGTTGGTTTAACTATGGTAATAAAATTAGCTGATGTATTAAGAAATTCACTTCAAGGATTCTTTACAAGATTAAGTGGATTAGATGAAAGTAGAATGGCTAATAGATTTGGATTAGGAACAATGCTTGGAACTGCTATGGGAGCATATGGTATGGCTAAGAAAGGGGTATCAGGTATTTCAAATGCAATTAAAGGTTCTAAAGGAGAAGGTTCAAATAAGGATTTATTCTCAGGTGCTGGTGATATTGTAGATAAAACAATTAATAGAAATTCAAAAGGTGCAAATGGAATGAATGAAGGACTTAATATTGGAAAATCTAGAGGTAGCCAAGGTTCCTCTAGTAACCCAAATAGTCCTGCAGGAAGATTTGGTGGAGTTGGAAACAATGAAGCACTAAATTTAAATAAAGAAGGTCAAGTTAATAATACCTCAAATAAAAACTCTTCAGATGATCCAGTTACTAAAGATGGAATAGGTAACAATGAAGGCTTAGGAATTAATTTAAATAATAAAGATAAAAACTTTAGTAATGGAGCTACACCAGGACAACCGGTTACCAAAGATGGAATAGGAAATAATGAAGGCTTAGGAAGAGATTTAAGCAATAATAAAGGTAAAACCTTTAACAATGGAGTTACACAAGGTGAACCAGTTACTAAAGATGGAGCAGGAAATAATGAAGGTCTAGGTATTAATTCAAATAAAGAAAACAAGAATAATGCATTAAATAATGAAACACTTCAAGGAGAGCCAGTTACTAAGGATGGAATAGGTAACAATACTGGCTTAGGAATTAGTTCAGATTCAAATAATAATGAAAACAAATTTGGAGATGCTGAACCAGTCACTAAAGATGGAATAGGAAATAATGAAGGTGTTGATATGGGTTCAGGTGAATTTGGTTCAAATGATGTGACACCTAGAGATACACAAACAATAACTTCAGATGGAGCAGGAAATAATGAAGGAATAGATATGGGTTCAAGTGAATTTGATTCAGATGATTTAACACCTATAGATGCACAAACAACTTCTAGTGGTTCAGGAAGCAATGAAGGAATAGATATGGGTTCAAGTGAATTTAGTTCAGATGATTTAACACCTATAGATGCACAAACAACTTCTAGTGGTTCAGGAAGTAATGAAGGAATAGATATGGGTTCAAGTGAATTTAGTTCAGATGATTCAACACCTATAGATGTACAAACCGCTCCAAGTGGTTCAGGAAGTAATGAAGGTATAAATATGAATTCAGTAGGTTCAACAAGACAGACTCAAACAATAAACCCTACAACAACTTCTAGTGGTTCAGGAAGTAATGAAGGAATTTCAAGAAAAGAAAATCCATATGAAGGATTAAAAGATGTGCAAGATGTTAGGGCAGATTTCTTCAATAGATTATCACAGAAAAAAGGATTTGGTAATAAAAATAGCAATGCTATATTTAGAAGTATTGGAGCTGCAAAGAATAGAAATGTAGTTAATTCTTTAAGTAAGGATATGAGAAATGAATTAAAAGAAGACTTTATAAGAAAGAATGAAAGTAGCCCATCATATGTAAATAATAAAACAAAACTTGAGGGAGACGCTAATAGCTATGCAAAATCTACATTTGATAAAGCTGTATATGGTAGTAAGTCATCTCCTTTAAATAAATTCACAGGAAACAGTAAAATGGCAAAAGGCGATTTCAGTGATATAAAAAAAGAAATAGAACAAAATGATAGAAATGAGCAAGTAAACGAATTTCTTAAAAGAGATAAATAAAAATCAATAATAAAGAGTTGGAAAATATTATTCCAGCTCTTTATTATATATGCAAGATTTTAAGAAAGGAGTTTTAATATGGGGAATAAACTTATGGATGCTGGTAAGCAGTATTTAAAAGGTAAGGCAAAGAAATATTTAAAAAAAATGTTGATCAGTATAATGATTCCTTGGGGAATGATAGGAATATTAATAATTATAGGATTAGCAGGTTTAAATGGATTATTTACTACTGATACAGCAGTTGGAACATTTAGTGAGGACCAAATGAAACAAATAAACTCCTATATAGATAAAAAGGTTGGTGATTTTAAATCTAAAGACTTTTATCAACTAGACCAACAAAACGCTTTACAAGCTAATTATGTTCAGGGATATTTAAGATACTTAATAGCAGAAAACAAGATAAAAACACCAATAAATATGCTTGATACCTATAGGAAAATAGATGGAATAGTTAATTCATTAGAACCAACTTTAGAATATAAGGATGCTAAGATTATAACTAAGATAACTAAAAAAGTTCCAGATAAAAATACAACCCAAGATAAGCAAGAAACAAATAAATCACCACAAGTCTCAAATAAAACCAAAATAGAAACAACAACAGAAGAACAAAATATAAAATTATTAGTACATGCTGTGAGTATGTTTGGTGATATAACATATAAATATCAAGATAGTGTTACAAAAACAGTTATTAATAAAGGAAAAGATAACGAGGAAACAATAGAAAAGACTCAGCCAGCATTAGTAAGTCAAGATATATCTGGAGAGCCATATGCAAAATTAAGAGAACAACTTAAAAAAGATGGTATAAGTGATAAGGATATGGATGTAGTCATTGGAATGATAGTTAATATGCAAGATAAACAATGGAATTGGATTTTTGGTAATGACTTAGAACCACCAACAATGGATATTCAAAATGGAAAACTTCAAGGAGTTCCAGCTGAATATCAACCATACTTTGACTTAGCAAGTAAAGCAACTGGATTACCTAACTGGGTATTAGCTGCTATTGCAAAACAAGAGAGTCACTTTAATCCTAATGATAGCTATGAAGGAGCATATGGTATGATGCAATTCCAAAAGCTCGATACTAATGGAAGTAATCTATGGGAAGAAGCTATGAATAAGGGAATGGCCTCATATTTAAGAAAGTATGGATATAGTTTCTCAAATAATGAACAAATGTGGCAAATATATTTAAAAGATCCAAAAGCTCAAATATTAGTAGGTGCATTTGAATTGAGACAACATTTTAATTATGTTTTATATAAGATGAGAATAGTTCCTCATTTAGATTTCAATGGAAATAATATGTCTAAGATAAAATGGGATGCTCCTGAAACAGATGCACAATTTGTTATGATACTTAAAAAATCATTTATGTGTTATAACAGGGGAGACGGATATTATGCTAGTGATGTAAATACAGCACCATATAATTATCCAGGTAATGTTTTTAAATATGCAATGGAATATAGAAGCACTTCAATTATGGGAGATACAGGTAAAGGAGATAATAAAACTATTGAAAAGGCTATATCAGCTGGACTTGCATGGGTTGGAAAATCACCATATTGCTGGGGTGGTGGAAGAAATAAACAAGATCAAACTGCAGGAAGATTTGATTGTAGTTCATTAGTATATTATTGTTACGAACAAGCTGGAATAAAACTAGGAGATTTAGGAAGTGTAACTACATGGTCACTATTAAATCAAGGAACTAAGGTAAATGCAAATAGTATGAAACGTGGAGATATCATTTTCTTTGATACAACTGGTTCAAATACTCATGTTGGAATATATTTAGGAAATAACAAATTCCTTAATGATAGTAGTAGTAAAGGTGTAAGCATTGGAGATTTAAGTAACTCTTATTGGAGTAGATGTTTCAATAAAGAAGTTAGAAGAATAGTTAAATAGAATTTAAAAATACACGATATTTATAAAAAAATACACAAAAACATTCAAAAAATGTGTAGATGATTTGCAAAAGAAATTACCAAGGTGTATAATTAAAACATAAAGTGAAGGACATGGAAACACAAGAAAAATAATCTATGAGCTTACTTAAAAAACCAATGAAAAATAAGTAATAAATTACAAGGAGTGAACATTTATGAAAAGAAATTACATCATTATTAATTGGAGCTTGTATCATAGGAAGTGTTGTAGGAACAACGCCTAAAATAGTAAACGCACAACCACTTACAAAAACAGCATATACTCAATCTGTAAAAAGAAATGATGTTTCAAGAGCAATAGTTAAAGCGAAAGTTGCAGTTAAAAATGATAATGGTAAAATAATCGGATATACAAATCCTTATGATATGATATTTATACAAAATTCAAATGGAGATACATATAACGTAATAACTCAATTTGGATTAAAAGGGAATATAAATAAAAATGATTTAAAGATCATAAGAAGTGGACTAAATAAAACATTAGAAAATATGAATAAAAGTGGACATGTTGTAAATGTAACAACTGGATTAAACTTTAGAGAAAATGCAACATTAAATTCAAGCATAATCAGAACATTAGAAAACAATACTAATTTAAAAATCACAGGAAAACAAGGTGATTGGTATAGAGTAATGCTAAATGGAGAGCAAGGATTTGTTTATGGTGATTTCATTAATGAAGGAACAAGCCAAGTAAACACTACTGTGAAATCAAAGAATACTTCAAATTCAGCATCAGAAAAAGTTGTTTCAACTAATGCTTCACATAAAAATAAAAAAGTAGTGAATAATGAAAATATAGAAAAAACAAATAAAAATAATCATTCAGTTGCTAAAGAAAATAATAGTACAATCAATAAAACAGTAACTCCAGATACTAATACAAATACACCAGTTAAGCCAAGTACTGGAACAGAAGTTAAGCCAGAAGAAAAGCCAAGCACTGGAACAGAAACTAAACCAGAAGTAAAACCAACTACTTATATGGCTAAAATAGAACAAGTTAGTGACAAAGGAAATCCAATTCAAGGAGTTAAGTATAAGATAACTTATAAAGATGGAACAACAGAAGTAGTAACAGTAAATGGGACTGAATTAGATTTAAATAATAAAGGAAAGGCTATTGATAATATAGATGTGTATGAAGCTCCTAGAGGTTATATAGCAACAAATTCTGAAACAAGCACAGTTTCAAAAGATAATACAGTTACAACAATAGGTAAGTTTACTTTCAAAGAAGTTTATTCAGAATATAAAAATATAATAAATCAAAAAACAAAAGATGGAAAAGCAATAACAGGCGTAGAATATAAAGTAACTTATAAAGATGGAACAACAGAAATAGTAAAAGATAATCAACCTTCATTAACATTAAAAGATAAACAAGTTGAAGATATAACAGTAGCTAAAACACCAGCAGGATATAGATTAGCAGACACTTCAAGCAGTGAGGTAAATCTTTCAAATAATGTAGTTAAATTAGAATATGATTTTACTTTTGATAGATTAAATGAAGCTCCAAGCATAACAGGAACTAATGTAACAATTAATCAAGGAAGTAAATTCAATACTGAAATGTTAAACTTAAAGGCTAAAGATGATAATGATGGAGATATAACTAAAAATATAAAAGTAGTTAAAAATGATGTAAATACACAAAAGCCAGGAACTTATAATGTAACAGTACAAGTTACTGATAGTGATGGATTAACAACTAGCAAGACATTTACTGTGACAGTTAAAAAAGTAGAAGAAAAAAGAAGCTGGACTTATATGCCAGAACTTTCAAAACAAACATTTGATGCATTAAATGCATATAGAAAAGCAAATGGATTAGAACCATTAGAATACTCAGAAAAGTCAGCAGAAAGAGCTAAAGCTAGAGCAGAATATAATGCAGAACATAATACAGCAGATCATACAGCAAGCCAAATTGGATTATACAGTAATGATGGAAATGCACAATCATTCATAGATTCATGGGCAAAATCTCCTTTACACAAAGAAGACATGCTTACAAAGACTTATACAGGAGCAGGAGCTGGAGTATATAAAGATAGCGAAGGCAGATACTTTGCAGTAGTAGACTTCTACAATGATTTCTGGGATTAAAATTAAATAAAAAGTATATAAATTTACAGAAGCAAACTTCAATTATGAAGTTTGCTTTTTTTTATGTAAGGATAAAAGGAGGAGATACAAATGTTCATTGCAAATTTAAAAGCAAAAATGTTTAAAACCGAAAGGAGGAATAGGTGCATAGCAAGTATAATTTCATTTATTTTTATTTTTGTATTGACAGGTCCAGTGATAGCCAATGCAACGACAATAAGAGTAGATAATAAACATAATTCAAGTACTATGAGATATCTTGAATTTAGTAATGGAAAAGCTATATTCTTCCCAACGAAGATAATAAAAGGTACAGATACTGAGGTTTATTGCCTACAGCATCAAAAACTATCACCACAAGGGCAATTATATACCAGTGATGATGGTGCAGGTACAATAGATGGAGGGGTAAGATATATCTTAGCTCAGAATCCTAATACAGGTGATAAAAATAAGGATTATTATATAAAGCAATTAGCTTTACAATATTACTTAGGTCAAGTGCCAGAAGTTAAAAAATGTGTAGATTCACCAGTAAAGAGGGCTATACTGAAAATAGCAAATGATGCAAAAAAACATACTAGTGATCCATTAGTACCAGACCTAGAATTATCACCTAGTAATCCAGAGTTTAAATATTATCCAGCAACAGATGATTACGAAACACAGTGGATATATGTGAAAACAATAGGAGATATAAATAAATTATATAGCAAGTTAAAAGCTCCAAAAGGAGTAGAAATAGTTTTACCAAATGGAAAAGTTGTAAGTAATCTAGGTAAGAATGACACTAAGTTTTATTTAAGAGTTCCTGCTAATGCCGTAACATCTGATTTTTCAGTTAAAATGGGTGTTAGAGGAGACTTTAATGCAACTGAAGTAACATCATTTGTACCAAAAGATACTGAATATCAAAAAATAGCTTATCCAAAAGAAACAGTAGTAAAAGGTAATAAAGATTCTTATTTAACAGCTACTTTAAAAATGGTTCCTGGAGCAGTAGAAATAATTAAGACAAATGAAAATGGTAATGTATTATCAGGGGCTAAATTTAAATTAGTACAAAATGACAAAGTAATCGCAACAGGAACTACAGACAATAATGGTAAATTAGTATTTTCAAATATTCCTAAAGGTGATTATCAAGTAATAGAAGAACAAGCACCAACTGGATATTTAATTTCAAACCAAGCAACAAATGTAAAGGTTAGTGATTCAAAAACATCTACTGTGAAGGTTACAGATAAAGTTATAACAGGAAAGATAAGAATAACTAAAACTGATTCAAAAGATGGAAAGAAGCTTCAAGGGGCAGAATTCCAGGTTATAAACAAAGCAACTAATAAAGTAGTACAAACATTAACAACAGGTGCGGATGGAACAGCAACAACAGGTAATTTAGAATATGGCCAATATATAATCAAGGAAACAAAGGCACCAGATAAATATACGCTTAATGGTAAAGAATATATTGCATCTATATCAGAAAATGAAAAAATAGTTGATGTAAATGTGGGAAACAATATTATCACAGGAAAAATACAAATATCAAAGGAAGATGCTGAAACAGGCGCAAAACTTGCAGGAGCAGAATTCCAAGTTATAAATAAGGCAACAAACAAGGTAGTTGAAACAGTAATAACAGATAAAAATGGAGTAGCAACAACAAGTGATTTACCTTATGGAGAATATATTGTAAAAGAAACAAAGGCTCCAGAAAAATATACTCTTAATGGAGAACAACATATAGCTAGTATAAATAAAGATGGAGCGTTAGTACAAATAACTCATAAGGATACTATATTTAAAGGAAAAATAAAGATAACTAAGGAAGATGCTGAAACAGGTACAAAACTTGCAGGAGCAGAGTTCCAAGTTATAGATAAGGCAACAAATAAGGTAGTGCAAACAGTAACAACAGGTGCAGATGGAACAGCAACAACAGGAGATTTACCTTATGGACAATATATTGTGAAGGAAACAAAAGCACCAGAAAAATATACTCTTAATGGAGAACAACATGCAGCAAATATAGATAAGAATGGAGCTATGATAGAAATAACTCATAAGGATACTATATTTAAAGGAAAAATAAAGATAACTAAAGAAGATGCCGAAACAGGTGCAAAACTTGAAGGAGCAGAATTCCAAGTTATAAATAAGGTAACAAATAAGGTAGTGCAAACAGTAACAACAGGTGCAGATGGAACAGCAACAACAGGAGATTTACCTTATGGACAATATATTGTGAAGGAAACAAAAGCACCAGAAAAATATACTCTTAATGGAGAACAACATGCAGCAAATATAGATAAGAATGGAGCTATGATAGAAATAACTCATAAGGATACTATATTTAAAGGAAAAATAAAGATAACTAAAGAAGATGCTGAAACAAGTGAGAAACTTGCAGGAGCAGAATTCCAAGTTATAAATAAGGCAACAAATAAGGTAGTACAAACAGTAACAACAGGTGCAGATGGAACAGCAACAACAGGTGATTTATCTTACGGAGAATATATTGTAAAAGAAACAAAAGCACCAGAAAAATATACTCTTAATGGAGAACAACATATAGCTAATATAAATAGAAATGGGGCTGTGATAGAAATAACCCATAAAGATACTATAATGAAAAGTTCAGTGCAAATAACAAAAGAAGATGCTGAAACAAGTGCAAAACTTGCAGGAGCAGAATTCCAAGTTATAAATAATGCAACAAATAAAGTAGTAAAAACAATTATTACTGATAAAAATGGACTAGCAACAGTAGATAACTTACCATTTGGAGAATATGTAATAAAGGAAACAAAAGCTCCAGTGGGTTATACATTAAATAATGAAACACATAAAATAAACGTAAATAAAGATGGAGAAGTTATTAAGATAACTCATAAAGATAGAATTATAAAAAGTAAAGTACAAATAACAAAGGAAGATGTTGAAACAAGTGCAAAACTTGCAGGAGCAGAATTCCAAGTTATAGATAAGGCAACAAATAAGGTAGTACAAACAGTAACAACAGGCGCAGATGGAACAGCAACAACAGGCGATTTATCATTTGGGGAATATTTAATAAAAGAGATTAAAGCTCCAGCAAACTATACATTAAATAATGAAACACATAAAATAGATGTAAATAAAGACGGAGAAATTATTAAAGTAACTCATAAAGATAGAATAATAAAAAGCAAGATTCAAATAACTAAAGAAGATGCAGAGAATGCTAAGAAATTAAAAGGAGCAGAATTCCAAGTTATAAATAAGGCAACAAATAAAGTAGTGCAAACAATAACTACAGAATCTAATGGTATAGCAGAAACTAATGATTTACCATTTGGTGAATATATAATAAAGGAAACAAAAGCTCCAGTGGGTTATACATTAAATAATGAAACACATAATATTAACATAAAAAATGATGGAGAAATTATTAAAGTAACTCATAAAGATAAAATAATAAAAAGTTCAATAGAAATAATTAAGGAAGATATTGAAACAGGATCAAAACTTGAAGGAGCTAAATTCCAAGTTATCGATAGAGTTTCAGGTCAAGTTATAAAAACAATAACAACAGATAAGAATGGTTTTGCAAGAGTAAATGATTTACCATTTGGTAAGTATACTGTGAAAGAAATTCAAGCTCCAGACAAATATACATTAAATAGTGAAACTCATGATATTGATGTAAAAAATGATGGAGAAGTTATTAAAGTAACTCATAAAGATAGAATAATAAAAGGAAAAATACAAGTAATTAAAGCAGACGTTGAAACTGGTGAAAAGCTTGAAGGTGCAGAATTCCAAGTTATAAACAAGGCAACAAATAAAGTAGTTCAAACAATAACTACAGATAAAAATGGAATTGCAACTACAGATAATTTAAATTATGGACAATATATTATAAAAGAAACAAAAGCACCAGCTAAATATACACTTAATGGAGAAGAACACATTGCAAGTATTACACAAGATGCTCAATTAATAACTATTACTCATACAGATAGAATAATAAAAGGAAAAGTATCAATTAAGAAGTTTGATAAAGAAATAAAAAATATTAATCTTTCAGGAGCAGAGTTCACAATATTTGATAGTAATAATAAGATTGTAGACACATTAACTACTAATAATGATGGTATGGCTATTAGTAAGGATCTAAACTATGGCAATTATACTATGAAAGAAACAAAAGCACCTAAAGGATATTTAATAAGCAATAATGTATGGAAAATATCAATCACAGAAGATGCTAAGATTTATAATTTTGATATTGAAAATCAAATTATAAAAGGTAAAATCCAAATCCTTAAACTAGATGCATTTAATTCACATAAGGTAGAAGGAGCAACATTTGGAGTATATGCTAAAAATGTTAGTGGTATTGCAGCAGATAAATTAATAGAAACAGTAACTACAGATAAAAATGGAACAGCAATAACAAGTGATTTAAGATATGGAGAATATTACTTAAAAGAAATAAAAGCACCAGCAGACTATATATTAAGTGATATAACATATCCAGTATCAATAATAGAAAATGGAAAGATATATACAGAAAATATAACTAATATTCCAGTTCAAGCTAGAATTAAGGTTCTAAAAATTGATGGTGAAAGTAAAAAACCTATTGCTAATACTGAATTCAAGATAGTAAATTTAGATACAAAAAAAGATGTAGTTTTCACAGAAGTACGTGATAATAAAGTAATCGGCAATAGAGTAATTGGTA
>JAUNMG010000027.1 GCA_030531905.1 bacterium
GCAGAAAACGAAGTAATGGGAAAAATGTTTAATGCAAAACTTAGAGTAGAAGCAAGTCAGTCTACAACTAATGAAGAACCAGAGGTAACAAAACTTTGTAAAAGAGCAACTACACTTCATACAGAAACATGTACAAATGAAAATACATCGTATTTTTGTCAAGCTGATGGTTATGCTTTAAAAGATACAATAACATATGGAAACTTAGGAACAACAGGAGTACTAACTAGTGGAGATGCATTTGACTGTGATGTTAATGGTGATGGAGTGTATGACTCTGCAACAGAAAGATTTTATTATGTATCAGATATGACAAATGGAGTAACGCAAGACTCAAATACAGCAGTACTAATTTATTATAATAATGTAAATGAAGGAGTAGCATCTAATTCAACTTCTTATGCATATGATGAAAGTGGAAAAAATAATAATGGATCAGTAACAGCAATAAAACAACTTCCAACAACAAGACAGTGGAAAAATGTAAGTCTAACAAATACAATAAGAGCAATCACAAATGAAAAAGGTGGAAATACAACAAGCGCAGGTAATCTTCCTACAGCATTTAGTTATGAGGGATATGCCGCAAGACTATTAACTGTCCAAGAAGTAAGTTCAGGTTGTGGAGTTACAGTAGGAAGTTATACAAAAGGTGAATTAAGTAGTAAATGTAAATATTTAATGGAAAATACAAAATATTCATCAAGTAGTTTTAAAACGTCTGGAGAATGGCTAGAATCGCCTAATGCGTCTCTCTCCTACGACGCATGGCTCTTGAGCGCTGGTGACCGTGACGTCGGCGGTAGCACAGTCAACGACACTGATTACTATGGAGTTCGTCCAGCTATAGAAGTAGCAAAAACAAATATTGATTATTAACAATTTGATGTAAATTAGTATTATTAGTAATAATATTGATTTTTACATAAATTGCAATAATTCTTTTTAAATTTTAATTATTATGTATGGAGGTAATAATAATGAAAAAAATTAAGGCATTATTTTTAATTTTTATAGGTGTTATTATAAGTAGTGTTACTGTTTATGCTGCAAGTTATGTATCTGAAAATATACAGTATAGTAATCCTAAAAACTCAAAGATTAAGACGGTTAAAGATGCATTAGACTATTTATATGATAATAATTCTACTGTTAACCATCCATGGAATTTTGCATATTCTGGAACACCACAAACCTTTACTGTCCCAACAACAGGAGTTTATAAATTAGAGGTTTGGGGAGCTCAAGGAGGTTCAAATATCTCTGCTAATGCACCTGGAGGAAAGGGTGGATATTCTATGGGATATAAAAAACTAGAAAAAGGCAGTAAACTATATGTTTATGTTGGAGGAGAAGGAAATCCTATTTTTAACAGGAATCAAACGTATGGTGGATGGAATGGTGGTGGTGGAATTCAGATTGTCTCATTTGACTCAACATTTGACACGCTAAACGGAACAGGTGGTGGTGCCACGGATATTTCGACGGTATATTCAGATGTTGTAAAGAATTCCTCAACACTTAGATATGAAAGAACAAAAGAATCATATGATGGTAGAATTATTGTAGCAGGAGCCGGTGGTGGCGGTGGAGATCTTTATTATAACAAAAGTGTTCCTGGTGGCTATGGCGGAGGTGAAACGGGTGGTTCCTTTGGTGGAACTCAAAGTGGAATAACAAATCCGATTGGAACAAGTATACGTGCCGCTGCATCTTTAGGTCTTGGTGGTAGTGTTAATGAATCAGTTGGATATTGCTGTGTTGTTGGCGGTGGAGCAGGATATTATGGCGGTTCACATAGTCAATCATGGGGTACTGTAGAAAGAACAAAGCCTTCTGGTGGTGGATCTGGTTATATTGGAGGAGTTACTGATTATAACGACGATAAAGCTAAAATGATTTCTGGATTAGAAGAAATGCCAACATACTATGGAAATGGAAAAATGACTGGAAATAGTGGTAACGGATTTGCTAAGATAACTTTGATTAGTATAGATTAAATATTTAAAATAAGTGTAAATTATTAGTAAATAAGAAGAAAAAATAATATTGAAAAAATCAATATCTTTTTTTTTTGCTATGTGTAATGATAAAATAGGGTTTAAGGGTGTGATTTATCATGAAATTAATTGGAAAAATACTTAGTTTTATATTAATGGCTTTGTTTATTATTACAATGTATTTAGTATATAGATTAAATGTTTTACCACTAAAATATTTTCTAATAGTTGGTATGGTTTTATTACTTGTTATTTTTATTCTTTGTTTTAAACTAATTAGAAAGAAAACTAAATTTTTTAGTAGAATTTTCTTTAGTGTTATCGCAATCATCTTTATAGGAGTAATTTATTATATTCTTACTTATATTAATGCAACATATGACTTTATGAATAGTATGGTTTTAAATAACTTTGAAACTATTACTTATGATGTTGTTATTCCAAATAGTAGTAATATAGAAAAAGTAAAAGAACTAAAAAATTCTAGTATTTCTTACTTAGAAAGTGACTCTAATTATAGTAAGGCTAAATTACTTTTAAGAAAAGATATTAATTATCAAGAAAATCCATGTAAGAATGCAAATAGTATTATTAGTTCATTTGAAAATAGTAAAGCATTATTTATAGAAGATAGTTACTATAATCTTTTAAAAGAAGAGTATGATCTTGTTAAAGATACAAAAGTAATTAAAACTTATAAGTTAATTGTTAAAAAAGATAAGAAAACTAATAATTCTACAACATCAAAGCCATTTATTATTTATATAAGTGGTATTGATACATATGGCAAAATTAGTAGTGTTTCTAGAAGTGATGTTAATATAGTAGCGGTAGTTAATCCTGCTTTAGAGAAAATATTACTTGTATCAATACCAAGGGATTATTATGTTAAGCTTCATAATACTAATGGATATAATGATAAACTAACTCATGCTGGTATTTATGGAATTGATATGAGTGTTAATACTATTGAAGACTTGTTAGATATTAATATAGCCTACTACTTAAGGCTTAATTTTTCGACGTTAACTAAGAGTATTGATTTATTAGATGGAGTTGATGTTTATTCAGATATAACTTTTAATCCAACTACTAATCCTGATTTAACAATTTATCAGGGCCTTAATCATATGAATGGTGAAGAAGCTTTAGCTTTTGCTCGTGAAAGATATGCATATCAAACAGGAGATAGACACAGAGGAGAAAATCAACAAGCTATAATAGAAGCAGTTATTAAGAAGTTAAGTAATCCTAAAAATATTACAAAATATAAGGATATTTTAAATTCCCTAGATGGTACATTTGAAACAGATATGTCTTATAAAGATATTACTAATTTAGTAAAATTACAGATATCTAAAAATATAGATTGGAATGTTACTTCTATAAGTTTAGATGGAAAGGGTAGTATGATGCCAACTTATAGTATGGGAGAGAGAAAGTTATATGTTATGATTCAAGATGAAGAAACTATTGTTAATGCAAAAAATAAGATAAGTAAATATATGGAGAGTAAATAATGCAAAAAAGAAATAATATCGCCATCTTAATAGTATGGTTAATAGTGATTTTTATGTTTTCAAATCAGGGTGGAGAAACATCAACAATTACTAGTAACAATGTCTCTAAAAATATTCTTAGTGTATATGAAAAGATTTTATCTAAAACGTACAGTAAAGAAGAAAAAGAAAAAATAATTGAATCTAGTATTACAGTAGTTAGAAAAACTGCTCATGTTTTTGAATATTTTATCTTAGGATTATTATTAATTAATGCCCTAAAAGATTATAGAAAATTTGATTACAGACTTCTTATCTATTCTATAATATTATGCTTTATTTTTGCTTTTTTGGATGAATTTCATCAACTATTTATTCCTAATAGAACAGGTAAGATTAGTGATGCTTTTATTGATTCAATAGGATTTATATCATCAACTATTATTTATTACTTTTTATATTCTAAGTTAAAAAAAGAAATTAATACATAGTATGTAAATGATGATTTAAATCAGTTTTTTCTTTACGAGTTATTATTTCTAGTGTTATACTTAGTATAATATAAGTAAAGACAAGAATATGATTTGGAGATTTTAAGATGAGCAGTAAACTAGTTATGACAACTTATTTTATAATTGATAGTTCTAAGTAAAAGTAGATATTTTTCTGCTTTTTATTTTGTCTTATTTAAGGGAGGTTAATGATGAAGAAAATTTTAATTTATGGAGACTCAAATACTTGGGGAGATAATTTTATAACTGGAGAAAGAATTCCTGATGATAAGCAGTGGCCTCATATTTTGAAAGCTAAATTAGTAGAAGAGGTGATTGAAAATGAGTAAGTTAGATGAATTAAGAAAATTAAGAGAAGAGATAAATATCAAAGTAGAAGGGCTTGATAATATAAAAAAAGATTCCACTAATTTATTTGTTGCTAACTATAATTTATTAAAAGATATTTTCTATTTACCTATGGCTATTGATATGGATGTTGTTCAAATGATTAGTCCAAGACTTTTGTATAAAAATGAAGAGACAAGAAAAGAAGTTGTCAATAGATATTTAAATGGTTTACCAATAGAAGCTCATGGAGGTAAGAATTACATTGATATTTGCCTATCTTCAGGTATAGAAATTCTTAAAAATAATATTTCTTTAGCGATATTTCCAGAAGGTGCATATATTAGTGAGGATGAAATTCATAAGGGTAGAACAGGTGCTGTTAGAATGTTATTTTCTAGTTTAGATGAGGATTCTAGTATAAATTTGATTCCTGTGGCGATAGATACTAAAAAAGCTAATTTAGATGATTATAGTTTTAATCATGATGAAGTAACTGTTAAAATTTTAGAACCAATTGACTATCTAGATAGTTATGAAAGGTTTAGCTCTACAAGTGATTTTAATTTAAAAGGTAAATGTCTTCATGAAGTAATGGATGAGGCTATGAAAAATATTTCTAAAGCTATTAATAAAAGATATGTTGATAGCTATATTTCACTTAGACCTAAAAATAATGTTATGTTTTCAAATGGAGTTGTCTTACCAGTTGATATTGCTCAAAACGAATATTACTTAGATTTGTATAAGAAAGAGACAGAAAAGAAAGTAAAAGAATATGTAAAAGCTATTAAAAAGTAGACTTCTCTACTTTTTTTTGTTACCAAGCATTAATCTTACTATAGCTTTATCTTCGTGTTTTTCGCCTGCTTCAGGTGATTGAGAAACTACATAGTCACCACTACCAGAATATTCTACTGTAAAATTAACTAATTGCTTCTTAGCTTCTTCTTTAGTTAAACCAACAACATTCGGAACTTCATAGGTCAATTTATCAGTCCACTCAAGTTCTTTTTCAATACCACCTTTTTGTTTCTTGATATCTAAAGCATCAATAATATCAAGTAATATTTTTCTAGCAAAAGGAGTAGTTGTGTAACTAGAAAGTAGTGCTGTATTTTTAGGATTATCTATTGCAATATATAAAACAGCTTCAGGATTGTTTGACGGAACAACAGACATAAAAGACATAATATAGTTATTTACTAAATATTTTCCATCTTTTGCTTTTTGAGCAGTACCTGTTTTACCACCAACTCGGTATCCTTCAATGTAGGCTTTTTTTCCTCCACCTAAAGCTACAACACTTTCAAGTCCCATTCTCATTGTTTGGGAAGTTTCAGTTGAAATAGTTCTTCTAACAAACTCTTTAGAGTTTTCTTTTATAACGTTATTAGTAACACCTTCATTGATTGACTTTAAAATATATGGTTTATATAAATAACCACCATTGACTACAGATGATACTGCTGTTACTTGTTGAATAGGAGTAACACTTACACCTTGACCAAAAGCCGTAGTTGCAAGTTCTACATTACCAACTTTATCTAAATTAAATAAAATACCTGTTGACTCTCCAGTTAAATCAATACCAGTTTTAGAACCAAAACCAAATTTATCAATATATGAAAATAAACGTTCTTTGCCAAGCATTTGTCCTAATTTTACAAATCCAGGGTTACATGAATTTTGAAGTACTTGTAAAAAAGTTTGATCACCATGACCTCCAGCTTTCCAACATTTTATTAAAGCTCCATCTACATGAACAGAACCACTATCATAAAAATGATCTTTTTCTAAATTAACAACTTTTTCTTCAACTGCAGCAGCTGTGGTTATTATCTTAAAGGTAGAACCTGGTTCATAAGAAGCAAATATAGGAAGATTTCTATTTAGACTTTCCTTTGAATATTTTTGATAATTATTAGGATCAAAATTAGGTCTACTACTCATACCTAGTATTTCACCAGTTTTGGGATTCATCACAATTGCAAGAGCCATATCCGGTGAAAACATATCTACAATATTATTAAGCTCTCTTTCAATAGACTTTTGAATATTAATATCAATAGTTAATTGAATATTCATTCCATTTACTGGTTCTACATAAACATCTGATAAATTTAATTGATTTCCTTTAGCATCAGAAAAATATTTAATAGCCCCATTAGTACCAGTAAGTATCTTATCATACTGAAGTTCTAATCCTGAAAGCCCTTGATTATCTATTCCAACATAACCAAGTGAATTAGAAAGTAATTCTTTATAAGGATAATATCTTTTAGATTCTTTTACTAAGTAAACTCCTTCATATCCTAAACTATTAATTTTATCAGCAGTTTCATAAGAAAGCCTTCTTCCTTCGGGATGAACCCTTTCAATAGATGTTTTTTTATAGATATGTTTTTTCATTTCATCAGAACTTACATTTAATATTTTTGCAAGATTTTCGGTTACTTCTTTTTTATTCTTTATTTGATTAGGAATAACGACAAGACTAGTTGTTGTTACATTATCTGCTAAAACAACACCATTACGATCTAGGATTTTTCCACGATCAGCTTGAACTTCTAAATCTCTACTCCAAAGGTTATTAGCGAGTTTTTTTAATTTAGCATAATCAAATACTTGGATTTTAAATACTCTTAAAACTATAGATATAAAAATAACTACAAAGATTAGTAAAACTATTTTAATTCGTTTATCAATATTTTTAAAAAACATATTCCACCTCTTTATAGTAAATATGATTCTTAGAAAGTAAAAATGACTTAATTAAACCGACAAAATTTAGATAAATATAATATTTTTAGTTTGATTTTTATAATAATTTAGTAATAAATGTGGTAAGATAAAGATAGGAGGAAGATTATGGAAAATATTAAAAATAAAAAAGTTTGTGGATGGTTAGAACTAGATGATTTAGAAAAAGAAAAGTTATTTAGTTTTAATGATTCTTATTTAGAATTTTTAAATAATGTAAAAACAGAAAGAGAAGCAAATAAATATATTATAAGAGAATTAACTAATAATGGTTTTGTTAATGTTAATAATTTAGATAAGCTTAATGTGGGTGATAAAGTTTATTATGATAATCGTGGTAAAAGTGTTTTTGCTGCTGTTATCGGAAAAAATAATCTTGAAGAAGGAATTAATTTAATTGGTGCTCATATTGATTCACCAAGACTTGATTTAAAACCTAATCCCTTGTATCAAGATAGTAAGCTTGCTTTACTTAAAACTCATTATTATGGAGGAATTAAAAAGTATCAATGGACTACTATTCCTTTAGCAATTCATGGAGTAATTGTTAAGAAAAATTTAGAAAAGTTAGTAATTAATATCGGAGAGGATGATAATGATCCAATCTTTACAATTACTGATTTACTTCCACATTTAGCTGTTAAGCAAGAAGATAAAAAGTTAAGGGATGCCATAGAAGGAGAAGGCTTAAACTTATTAGTTGGTAGTATTCCTAAAGATGATAGTGAAGAATCAATTAAGGAAAATATTTTAAGTTTATTAAATGAAAAATATGGATTAATTGAAGCTGATTTTGTTAGTGCTGAGTTAGAAGTTGTTCCAGCATTTAAAGCTAAGAGTCTTGGTTTTGATAGAAGTATGGTTGCATCATATGGCCAGGATGATAGAGTATGTGCATATACTTCATTAAAGGCTATAATTGATGCTAAACCTTCTTCATATACTCAAGTAGCAATATTTGCAGATAAAGAAGAAATAGGTAGTGTTGGTAACACTGGAATGTATTCAGATGTATTTGATATGTTTATGAATGAATTGTTAAGTAAAAGTGGAGAATATAATTTTACATCTTTAAATAAATTATATTGCAATTCTAGAATGCTTTCAGCAGATGTTGGAGCAGGTGTTGATCCTAACTATCAAGATGTTTCTGAAAAAAATAATGCTTCATATATTGGTTATGGAGTAGAAATTAATAAATATACAGGTTCTCGTGGTAAGGGTGGAGCAAGTGATGCTAATGCTGAATTTGTTTCCTTTGTAAGAAGTATATTTGAAGAAAATAATGTTAAGTATCAAGTATCAGAACTAGGAAAGGTTGATATTGGTGGTGGTGGTACTATTGCCTATATTTTAGCAAATAAAGGAATTGATGTTATAGATTGTGGTGTTCCTGTTATTTCTATGCATTCACCATATGAAGTTACAAGTAAATATGATGTTTATTCTGCATATTGTTGCTATAAAGCTTTCTTAGAAACAGAGAAAAAAGTTAACTATTAAATAAAAAAATGCTGAAATCAATCAGCATTTTTTGTTTAGAATTTTCTATATAATCCAACAGCTTTACCTAATATTGTAACTTGGTCAAGAATAATAGGATCCATTGTATCGTTTTCAGGTTGTAATCTGAAGTGTCCATTTTCTTTATAGAATGTTTTAACTGTTGCCTCATTATCTTTATTCATAGCAACTACTGTGTCACCATTTTTAGCAGTATTTTGTCTTTCTACAATTAAAATATCTCCATCATAGATTCCAACATTAATCATGGATTCGCCACTTACTTTTAAGGTGAAAACTTCCTTTTTATTAGTAACTAAATTAGCAGGTAATGAAAAATATTCATCAGGTGTTTCTATAGCTTCTATTGGAGTACCAGCAGTAACTTTTCCAAGTAATGGAACTTCAACTATATTTTCATTAGTTTCTTCAAATTCATTTGGAACTAGTATTTCAATAGTTCTATTTTTACTTGTATCTTTTTTTATGAATCCTTTTTCTTCAAGTTTTTTTAGATGAAAATGAATAGTTGCTGGTGAATGTAAATTAGCAGCAGCACCAATTTCTCTAACAGTAGGGGCATAACCATTTTTAGCTTTTAATTGTTTCAAAATCTGTAAAATATATTCTTGTTTTTCAGTTAATTTTTCCATACAATCCCTCCTTGTAATTTTAGTTTAACATTAATAGTGTAAATTGTCAAACAAATGTTTTAAATTGTTGTTGACACGAACAAGTGTATGATATATACTTGAATTGTCAAGAGGAAGGAGAGGATTAAAATGATGGAAATAGTAAAGAAGGGTATGTTTGTTTCATTTATATATTTGATGGCTATAGCATCAACTTTATTAATATCTAATAGAGTTAGCGAATTAGATCATGCAAGTACAAACACAAATCAAGCACTTACTATTAAATTAGCAAGATAAGTTTCGCAAAAAGTATGTTATAATGTACTTTAGGTGATGTAATATGAAAAAATTAATCTTGGTAGATGGTAATAATTTATTATTTAGAAGTTATTTTGCAACTGCTTATCAAGGTGTTATTATGAGAAATTCTAAAGGATTTCCTACTAATGCTTTATATGGTTTTATTAATATGATGAATAAAATTATTAAAGAAGAAGAACCTAATTATATTTTAGTAGCATTCGATAAAGGAAAATCCTTTAGACATAATAAATATGACTTTTATAAAGGAGGACGTAATGCAACTCCAGAAGAGTTAAAGGAGCAATTTCCAAAAGCTAAAGAAATTTTGGATGCAATGGGAATTAAGCACTTTGAAATAGATAATTATGAAGCAGATGATATTATTGGTACTGTTTCAAGAATTGTTGATGAAGAAGATCAGTTTATCGCAACTATTATAAGTAGTGATAAAGACTTGCTTCAACTAATAAGTGATGAAGTGGATGTAAAACTTTTAAAGACTAGTGGCTTTGTTAGAATGGATACACAAGAATTTATGAATACCTATGGGGTAGAACCTATCAAAATGATAGATTTAAAAGCATTAATGGGAGATGCTAGTGATAATATTCCTGGTGTAAAAGGAATAGGTGAAAAAACAGCTATTAATCTACTTACCAAATATAAGAGTTTAGATAACTTATATGAAAATATAGATAGCGTTACTGGTAAGACAAAAGAAAAACTTATAAATGATAAAGATAAAGCTTATATGAGTTATGAAATGGCTACAATTTATAGAGAAGTACCACTTGACTTTTCTTTGGAAGATTTAAAATATAATGGTCTAAATTTAGAAGAATATATTAGTTTGTTACAAGAATTTGAATTTAACTCATTACTTAGAAAATTACCAACTACAGATTTAAAAAAGGAAGAAAAAGAAGAAAAAAAGGTAAAAACATTAGAAATAAAAGATATAAATGACTTTTCAAAAGACCGTGATTTTTCTTATTATATTGAGATGGATGGAACAATATATAGTAAGGCAAATATCATTGGAATAGGAATTTATGATGGAGATTATGGATATTTCATAAATAAGGAATCTTTAGAAAAATACAAAGAAATATTTTCATCAATTTATAACAAGTACACCTATGATTTAAAGAAAAATATAGTTTTATTTAATAACGTAGGAATTAAAGAAAAAAATACTATTTTTGATACAATGATAGCAGCTTATCTTTTAAATTATAATGTTAAAGATGATATCAGTTATTTGGCAAAAGAGTTAGACTATGATATTGAGTCATATGAAGAGTCTTATGGAACTGATAAAAGAAGAAAAGAAGTAGAAGAAGAAAAGATAAAAACTTTATGTATAGAAAAAGCTAAATTCATTTACGAAACACACGATAAATTAGAAGAAGAGTTAGAAAAAGAAGAAGAAAAAAGTTTGTTTGAAGATATAGAAATGCCTTTAGCTAGAGTACTAGCAGATATGGAATTAACTGGTATAAAGGTTGATTCAGAATATTTAGATGAAGTTGCTAAAGATTTAGAAAAACATATAGCTGATATGGAGCAAGCAATTTATTTAGATGCAGGATTAGAATTTAATATCATGTCTCCAAAACAATTAGGGGAAGTTTTATTTGAAAAGTTAGGTATAAAATATCCTAAAAGAAATAATTCTGCTAATAAAAGATATCAATATCTAACTAATAAAGAAATTTTAGTAAAAATCAAAGATGCTCATCCTATTGTAAATAAGATATTAGAATACAGAACACTAATAAAATTATATACAAACTATGCAGTAGGACTTAAAAATGAAATAAGAGAAGATGGAAGAATTCATACAATATTTACGCAAACTTTAACTAGAACAGGAAGACTTTCTAGTATTAATCCTAATTTACAAAATATCCCAGCAAGAGCAGAATATTCTAGATTAATTAGAAAAGCTTTTATTCCTGATGATGATTCTATTCTTTTATCTAGTGATTATTCTCAAGTAGAACTTAGAATCTTTTCATCACTATCAGATGCTTCAAACTTAATTGAAGCTTTCAAAAATAATCAAGATATTCATGCTAAGACTGCATCAGATATCTTTCATGTTCCAATAGAAGATGTTACTAAAGATATGCGAAGAACAGCAAAAGCAGTTAATTTTGGAATTTTATATGGAATAAGTAGCTTTGGATTAAGTGAAGATTTAGGAATTGATATAAAAACTGCTAAAGAGTTTATTGATAATTACCTAGAAACTTATCCAGGTATTAAAGAATATATGGATAAAGAAAAACAAGATGCTTATAAAAATGGATATGTAAAAACACTTATGAATCGAAAAAGGGTAATTGAAGAATTACAAAATAAAAACTATATGGTTCGTAGTGCAGGAGAGAGAATCGCATTAAATACTCCAATCCAAGGTACCGCAGCTGATATTTTAAAGAAAGCTATGGTAGAGATTTATGATGAGTTTAAAAAACAAGGTTTAAAGAGTAAAATGTTAATTCAAGTACACGATGAACTTGTATTTAATGTTTTAAATGATGAGGCTGAAACAGTTAAGAAAATTGTTAAAGATATTATGGAAAATACCTATAAATTAGATGTCCCATTAGTTGTTGATATTGAAACAGGTTCTAATTGGTATGAAGCAAAATAAGAAAGAGGTAGTATAATATGCCAGAAAAACCAGAAGTAATCACAGTAGTAAAAGCTCTAAAACAGAAAGTTTTAGAAATGACAATAAAAGATGTTTCTGTTTATTGGGATAATATAATTGCGTCTCCTAGTGTTAAAGAGTTTACTAAAAAAATCAAAAATCAAACTATTCATGATATAACAACAAGAGGTAAGTGGTTAGTCTTTATTTTAGATGATTATGTTTTATTAATTCATCTACGTATGGAAGGAAAATTTACCTTTAGGAAAAAGGGTGATACTTTAAGCAAACATGAACATGTAGTCTTTTTACTTGATGATGATATTGAAATGCGTTTTCATGATGTTAGAAAATTTGGAAAAATGTATTTACTTGATAAAAATAATTATTTAAATCAAGTTCCATTAAAAGATATGGGATATGAATATAATGATAAAAATCTAACTGCTACATATTTATGTGATAAATTAAGTACAAAATCTATTCCAATTAAAACAAGTTTACTAGATCAGACTATTATTACAGGAATAGGCAATATTTATGATGATGAAATTTTGTTTGCTAGTGGGATTGATCCGAGAAGAAAATCAAAAACTATTACTGTTGATGAATGTCAAAAAATAATTGATAATACAAAAGTTATTTTAGAAAAAGCAATTAAATTAGGTGGTACTACTATAAAAAGTTTTACTTCCAGTGAAGGAGTGCATGGCTTGTTCCAAAATGAACTTGCTGTTCATGGAAAGAAAAATGCTAACTGTCCTAATTGTGGTAATAAAATAGAAGTCATAAAAATAAATGGTCGTTCAACATATTTCTGTAGTAAGTGTCAAAAATAGAGTAAAGCTTTCTAAAACACTGTTAAATATAGTAAAAACAACACTAAATGGTTGTTTTTTTTAGTGTTTTGTGGTATATTTGGTAAGTGAGTTTAGGAGGAGAAGTAATATGAAAAAGACAAAAATTGTTTGTAGTATTGGACCATCTAGTAGTGACGTTGAAGTCATGAAAGAAATGGTTGAAGCTGGAATGAATGTTGCAAGAATTAACTTTTCTCATGCAACTATGGAAGAAAGAGTTAAAGTAGTAGACTCAGTTCGTAAGGTAAGAAAACTTACTGGAAAATCAGTAGCTCTTTTATGGGATACTAAAGGACCTGAATTCCGTAGTGGTGTTTTAGAAAATGATTCAATTGAATTAATCCCAGGTAATACAATCCGTATTGTAAAAGAAGATGTTTTAGGTAATCAAGAAAGATTTACAGTTAATCATCCAGAAGCACTTAGTGATTTAGAAGTTGGTGATACTGTTTTACTTGAAAATGCTAAAATGAAAGTTGAAGTAACATCAGTTGAAGAAGATGGAGTTACATGTAAAATAATTGATGGTGGAACATTAGGTAATCGTAAGAGTATGAGTGTTCCTGGTAAAGCATTAAATATTCCATATATTAGTGATGTTGATAGACAAGATATTATTTATGCTTGTGAACATGGTGGAGAATTCTTAGCTATTTCATTTGTTTCTACAAAACAAAATGTATTAGAAGTAAGAGAAATCTTAAAAGAATATCATCGTGAAGATATGAAAATCATTTGTAAAATTGAAAACCAAATTGGTATTGATAATTTAAGAGATATCTTAACAGTATCTGATGGTGTTATGATTGGTAGAGGAGACTTAGGAACAGAAATCCCAAGTGAAGAAGTTCCACATGCTCAAAAATTAATGATTAGAATCTGTCGTGAAATGGGTAAAGTAGTTATTACTGCTACTGAAATGCTTGAAACAATGATGGAAAATAGTCGTCCAAAAAGAGCTGAAACATCTGATATCGCTAATGCAGTATTAGATGGTACTGATGCAGTTATGTTAAGTGGTGAAACTACAGTTGGTAAGCATCCAATTGAAACAGTAAGAGCAATGGCAAATATTTGTGAAGTTGCTGAAAAATATGCAGAATTTGATTATATCACTGGAAGAGAAGTAGATACAGTTCCAGGAGCAATCGCTGAAGGTGTTGTAGAAAGTTCTAATCGTTTAGGTGCTAAATTAATCTGTGCTGCAACAATTAGTGGAAAAACTGCTGCAACAATCAGTAACTTAAAACCAAAAGCTCCAATTTTAGCTTTATGTCCAGATGAAAAAACAGGACGTAGATTAGCACTTAACTGGGGAGTATATCCAGCAGATTTGAAGGTTTGTAATTCAACAGATGAAGTATTAAACTTAAGTGTTGAAAGAGCTAAAGAATTTATGGATCTTGAAGAAGGGGACAAATTAATTATTACTGGTGGTTTCCCTAATACAGATGAAAATAGAACAACTAACTTAATGAAAATTGAAGTTATTGACTAATAAAAGTAATTGTAAAGAGATTGAATTTTTCAATCTCTTTATTTTGGATAAAGAAGTATCAAAAAAGTCAAGATTTATTTTCTTGACTTTTATTTTCATTATTTTATATCAATTGTTTCATTTTCACTAATTAATAGTTCGTGAATTTCTTCCTCAAGGGAAGATAAGAATGTTTCTTCAATACGATCGACACGACATTTTTCGGAAGCAATTATAGCATTAACCTTTTTGGCAGCATCTTCAACAACATCATTAATAACAACATAATTGTATTTATTAACTTCATTTATTTCCTTATAAGCGGTTTTAAATCGCTTCATCATTACTTCTTTTGTTTCTGTTTTTCTTCCTTCTAGTCGTCTTCTTAATTCTTTAATAGTTGGTGGAAGAATAAATACGAAAATTGTTTCTTTTAAAATTTCTTTTATCTTTAAAGCTCCTTGAATTTCAATAACTAAAATGACATCGATACCTTGATTAATTTTTTCAACAATAATGTCTTTAGGTGTTCCGTAGTAATTTTCAGCATATTCAGCATATTCAAGTAAGTCTCCATCAGCAATCTTTTTTTCAAATTCATCTCTTGATAAAAAGAAATAATCTTTTCCATTAACTTCTCCAGGGCGAGGTTTTCTACTTGTACAAGAAACAGATAGCCAAGCATTTGAATTTGTTTTTAATACCTCTTTAACAACTGTATCTTTCCCACAACCGCTAGGTCCTGATATAACTATTAATTGTCCGTGTGTTTTTATTTTATTCATTATTCATCTTCTCCTTATATTTTGGGTGGTATTTATATTCTTTTTCTATTAGTTCTTTTTTTCTTTTTTCATCTAAAATAGATGCATAAACTAAAGTTGCGATAAACTCTTGTTCCATCATTACCGACTTGTTCTTAGAAAAATTAGAAATAATAGGAAGGTCACATTTCTTTTTGTTTTTATTAATAAATATTTGTCCCTTATCATTAAATCCAAGTATTCTAATATATTCTAAATCTTGACACTTAGATTTTTTTTCTTTAGTAAAATCACATAGAATATGATTAAGCATTCTATTGATTCTATTTTGAGTGTATCTTTTCGATTTTATTTTTTCAATTAATTCATCATAACTTGTAGAAGAAATTATCTCTTTTTTTAACTTAAAACCTAATCCTTCGTCCACAGTTTGATATCTTTCTAAATTATCATCTAACATGATTTTATATTTCAAAAACTTAAAATACTCTTCTTTAAAGTGAAGTTCACTAAATTTTTCTAAAACAAAGTCTGGAACTAAAGAACTGACATTTTTCTTTTCTTCTAAAGCCTTTCTAATAGCAGTAGCACTACTAATATTATTATCAATACTAAGACTATTATAGTCACTTGTTCTTTTAATACAGAAGGGCTTTATCTTGTAATTATTTTCTTTAATTATCTTTACATAACTAATTCCGAGTAAATCATTTGGTAGGGTTAAAACTTCTCCATCTAAATCTTTTAGTGCCAAAGATAGAGCAGTAGGATAATTGTTACCAAATTTTAAATATATCTTTACAAGCTTATCAAAATCTTCATTATTAAGTTGTATATCAACAATTTTTTTAAAAATACCAATATCATTAGTTTCGCTTCCAAAAACAAATTTATCAACACCTAGTTTTTCTAAAATAGTTAAAGCACCATAACTGAAATAGTCAGCACTTTCAGTAGAAAATACATAGGGTAGTTCTATTACTAGGTCAATACCAGCTTTTAAGCAAATATCAGTTTTATCCCATTTATTAATGATAGAAGGTTCTCCTCTTTGAGTGAAAGAAGAAGAAATTACCGCAATAATTTCTTCATTAGGAAACATTTCTTTAATTTTTTTTAAATGATACATATGTCCATTATGAAAGGGATTATATTCAGCAATCACTCCAACAGCCATATTACGCCACCTCTTTTTGATAGGTACAATTTTAACATAGTTTTTCTTTAAATAAAAGTATTTTTAATATATTTTGGACTCTTCTTCTTTTTAAAAGTAAATATCAAATATTTATTATTGCTTTTATAATAAAAAACAATGTATAATAATCAATTATTAAGTGGGTGTATATCATGCAAGAATTAGAATTTATTGAAATTTTAAGAAATAGTAATATAAGCGATGAAAGTATTAATTTTATACTATCGAAAAAATCTAGTAAAAGAATTCTTAAAAGAGAAAAAGATGATTTGATTCTCCTTATAAAATTATTAAAGAAATATGATATAGATATTCGTAAATGTCTAACTGTGTTAGCTTATGGAAAAGCAAAAGAAATAGAAAAAATAATAAAACTATTAAAAGAGGAAAATATAGATGTTCGTGAATGTCTAAGTGTGCTAGCTTATGGAAAAGCCGAAGAAATAGAAAAAATAATAAAACTATTAAAAGAGGA
>JAUNMG010000052.1 GCA_030531905.1 bacterium
TTTTATGTTTATGAGTAGAGTATATTAAAGTCCTGTATGTCAGGGAGTTTTTCAACTCCCCCACAATATTTTCACTGCCATAATCCATATCAAGAGTCAGCGCTGAGCGACTTAATACATTTTCTTTTCTTCTTTTGTTATCTTTTAATTTTCCTAAAATAAATCCACCCACATCCTTGATGTCATCTTGTTTTGATTTTGGAAGATGATTGTATTCTTCCATAGTTTCACTAGTTCTTATGGTTGTGGAAATTCTTTTTATAAATTTTTCCAAACTTATTTCTTCATTTTTCCAAAACTTATCTTTTCTAGAATTACCTATGCATATATCCATTTTTGTAACCTTTCATTATATATTAAATATTTTATATTATTTCCTACTAGGAATTTATCTTTTATTCTTTTCTATAAAAATCACATTTATAAGCTTGTGCTTTTAAACATAAATCCTTGGCATAAGGTGGTGGGATTGTCATTATGTTGCAAATTTCTTCTAATGTATGTTCATCTTTTTTCACTTCCAGTACTACCTCATCGTGAACATGCATGACTATGTTGAAATTTCTATTTTTTAGATTCATCATGGCATAAGCTAATATGTCTCGACTTATGCCTTGGACTATATTTTCCACCAGTTTTGGGCCGTAAGTTTCTATCCTCTCCCACTTTCTATTTGTTGCTACACCTTCATAAGTTAAGCTTTCTTTTCCATATACATTTCTTTTTATCATGGGATTAAAATAAGACAATTTTCTCCCACTAGGAAGTTTTATAAAAAGATAATTGTTGTAATATTCAAAAGTTATTTTGCCAACTCTCATAGTCTTTTCTTTAGCCACTGTTTCTAAGGCAGCATTTCCCACATCATACCAAAATTTTTTAATATTTATATTTGCATTTCGCCACCTTTGTACCAAAGGTAATAGTTCATCTTCTTGTAAATTCATATCAAGGGCGCCCATGGATATTAAGGCATTTACTGAACCACCATATCCCAAAGCCAGCTCTGCAATCTTTCCTTTTTGCCTTAGATCCTTATTTATATCTTTTATGGGAATGTTAAACATTTCTGAGGCTGATGCTTCGTATATTTTGCCATGTGTTTTAAAAACTTCCACCCTCCACTTTTCATTTGAAATCCAAGATAAAACCCTCGCCTCTATGGCACTAAAATCCACCACTATAAATTCATGTTCTTCTTTTGGTATAAAGGCAGTTCTTATAAGCTGAGACAATACTTCTGGTATGGACTCATGCAAATCATTAAGTTTTTCATGTTCTTTGTTTTTCACTAAATTTCTTGTATATTCCAAATTTTTTATGTGATTTTGCGGTAAATTCTGCACTTGCACCAACCTACCTGACCACCGGCCCGTACGACTTGCTCCATAAAACTGAAATAGCCCATGTACTCTTTCATCCTCTGTGACAGACTTGATTATGGATTCATATTTTCTAACAGAAGTTTTACCAAGAAGTTTCCTAAGACTTAAAATCTCGCATATATCATCACTGCAAGTCTTCATTAGCTTCTCCACACTTTTCTTATCTAGCTTATCTGTTTTAACATTTCTTTCAGCTAGGAATTTTTTCATCTGACATACGGAATTGACATTATCTAGCTTAGTCAAGCTGTATAGTTTTTCTTTAATTATCTTTTTGTAATTTTCATGGCATATTAAAGCTTCTTTTACAAAATTTATATCAACGCCTATTCCCCTGTCATTTATTTCTTGATCCAGCTCATAAAGAAGTTCTTCTTCATTACTTAAGGGAAACTTGCTAAGTTTTTCTCTAATTTCCCTCTCGCATTTCACATCCATAATGCAGTAATTTTTAAACTCTTCCCATTTTTGTGGATAATCTTTAGGTGAATTACCTTTGTTAAAAAACTTAATTAGATTTTTTCCACTCTTTAGCTTTTTATTTTTAAGACAAAGAACATCTCCCACCCTTTCTAAAGAAGGTGGAAGTCCCAAAGATAGAGCATGGACTTGACTACATTTCCAAGACTTTGGACTTAGATAAAGATTTAAATAAGCAGATATACAAATCCTTTCAAAATTAGCATTAAAAGCTGATTTTATTATGTTGTCATCAAGAAGAGCTTCTAAAACTTCTTTTGGCAGTTTTTCATTTTTTGTAAAATCAATAATCTTTACTTCTTCATTATCAAAGGCATAGGCAAATAGCAAAATATGAAATTCTTTATCTTGGCAACAAGCATATACTCCACATTTGGATAAGTCCTTTGAAAAGACTGTTTCTATATCAATGGATAGTATTTTTTTGCTGTTCATCTATATAGCCCATAGATTTTTCATAGAAAAATCATCTTCATTTATAATATCAAACTCCTTAGAAACATTTCCTCTTTCCAAAGATTCACCATCCATAATCTTTTGAATATTGCCTAGTCCTGCTGCTATTCCCACACTATCCTCACTTGTAAATCCATATAAAACTATGCTAATTTTTCCATAACATCCTGCATAAACTTCATCTTCATTTGTTATAGGTTCTACTTTTCTATTTACAACCTTGGGCTTGTATTTGCTAGATGCATTTAAATAGAAGGA